>JABMNB010000640.1 GCA_013205335.1 Rhodospirillales bacterium | reverse complement strand
CCCCTACATGGACCTCTATTCCTGTCGGGAAGGGCAGCGGCTGGCTTCGGTCGTGGCGCGCCATTCCCAGGTCGAGCGCATCCTGTGTGGCCATGTCCACCGCTTCATGCAGCTGCGCTTCGGCGCCACCATCCTGTGCACCGCGCCGTCCACCACGACGGCCATCGCGCTGCAGTTTTCGCCCAACGCAAGACCTGCGTCGTACCTCGAGCCCCCTGCGATGCTGCTGCATCACTGGAGGGAAGAGAGAGGGCTCGTCACGCACTTCGTCCCGATCGGGACGTTCCCCGGGCCCTTTCCCTTTGCCTGAGCCCATCGCTTGCTCTTCAGCTTCCGGAGCCTGGTCGCGTTTCCGTCCAGGACCGCCTCACTGTCGGTCACGGTGAGTTTGGCAGCCGACACGAAGTCGATTGCTTCGTACATGCCCCCGCCAGCCGCTGGCTGCCTCCCGGACGATGCCCATGCAACCCCTTTGACATGGGGGGGCTCCGGAGGTTGAGTGTGCCCGGGCCGTGACGCGTCCCGACCATACTGAGGGGTGGGTTCTGGGCATTTCAATCGATGGGCTGTTGCGCGGCCTGCTCGGCCTCGGCGGGGCTCTGCTCGTCTGGTTCGCCTGGCCGGTGATGAAGAGCGCCTGGCAGGCGCAGCGGGCCGATCCGGCAACGACCGCGCTTCGCCTCAACTATAAGATTTCGCTCGACGCGGTGCTGAATGCCATCGACGCGCTCGACCGCGCCGTCGAGTCCGACCCCACGGCTGGTCGCTACTTGCAGCGTTCCGAGCTTCTGGTCGGGGCAGCCCAGTCGCCCAATTTCGCACCGACGGAACAGCAGCGCACCGAATGGCTCAAGCGCGCCCAGGACGATCTCGCTGTCGGCTTGGGCGATGAACCCGCTCGCGGTATCCAGTGGCTGCGGCTCGCGTCGGTGCGGCTGGCACTCGAGGGACCTTCGCAGAGATCGGTTGAGCCACTGCTGATGTCGATCGACACCGCGCCGATGCTCCTGCCACTGTGGCCGGTGCGGTTGAGATTGATCCTCGACAATTGGCCGGCGCTGACGACCTCCCAACGCGAGAAGGTCGCCCTTTATGTCGCACGGACCTGGCAGCTTTCGCCCAGTCACGGCTGGTTCGCCGACGCCATCCGCACACCGATCGACGAGTTGTTCGTTCGTTACTTCGTGCGCAGCGAGGCAGGCGCGCAGGAAGAACTCACGCGCCTCCTGGCGGAGCGCCGGAAAAAGAAGCCATGACTGAATGGACTGAAAAGGGCCATGAGCCGGGCGTAGTCGTCCTTCGCGACTGGCGGTGGTTCGCCCGTCGCACGATCGACAAGACCATTGTCTTCCTGTTCTTCGCCACGGTCGCTGTGGCCGCGTTGCCGATGGGCGCCAACCGAGACTGGGCGTGGGCGCCGCTTTGCGTGATGCTTGGCCTGATCGCAATGCCCGTTGCAGTGGGGCTTGGCGTCCGCGGCGGCCATTCCGTGGGTCCGGTCGAACGTCTGCCACTGCTGGTGCTGGTCGGCTGCTGGCTTTTTTTTGCAGGCTTCGCGCTATGGCAGATGACGACCTGGACGCCGCTCACTGCCGATGCGTGGCTGTTCGACCGCGCTGCGGAAATCCTGGGGAGTGCCCATGCCCCGATCCCGGCGATCGCCGCGGACGCGGCCCGCGACTCCTTGCTGAAATGCCTGGCCTGCGCGCTGATCTTCCTGATGGCGCGCGCCGTGTGCAGCGACCGTGACAATGCGCGCTGGTTCCTCGTTGCGCTCGTCGCCAGTGGCGTTCTGGTCGTGAGCTATGGCATCGCGATGCAGATATCGACGAACTCCTGCTACCTCGGAAGCTACTTGCGCAAGCAGTTCGAACTTACCTCCGGCGATCGTTGTCTGATGGGCGGCACCTTCGTGAACAGCAATTCGTTCGCCTGTTACATGGGCATGTGCGTGGTTGCGGCCCTCGCGCTGATCTTCAGTGGCCAAAGCAAGAAAGGCCATGTGCTCTACGGCTATGACGTAGAGGAGGAGGTCCGGTTGATCGATTGGTTCACAGGCCCGCGTGTCGTCCTGCTTGCCCTCGGGCTGCTGATGCTGGGCGGCATGCTGATATCGGCGTCACGCGCAGGTTTCGGCGCGTCGGTGGCGGGGGTGTTGTTCCTCGGCCTGCTTCTGATGCATGGCCGCTGGAAATCACGCCCCGGACTCGGCCGTGTGTTCTTCGCCGGGCTCGCGGTGTTCGTCGTGGTCGGCGTCGTTGCCGGCAGTGCCTTGCTTTCGAAGTTCGCCGTGTCGGTTGATGACGCTTCCCGCCTGCGCATCTGGTCGGCGGCGTTCGAGGCGATTGGAATGTCACCCTGGCTGGGCTGGGGGCTGGGCGGCTTCGGCGACGTCTTCGCGCTTCTGCAGCCGTCCAACAGCCTGGAGCCCAACGATATCGCGCACTCAACCCCCCTCGAGACGGTCGTCGAGCTCGGCGTGTTTGCGGCGATCCCGGCAATGGTCGTTGTCGTATTGCCTTGGGCGATGTGTCTGCGCGGTGCCTTAACGCGCCGATTTGCTCATCGATACTTGCCTGCCGCGGCCTTCGCGGTGGCTTCGGTTCCCATCCTGCATTCCTTGATCGATTTCAGTCTGCAGATGCCGGCCATCGGCTTCGTGACGGCGGCGCTGCTGGGCATGGGCTGGGCGCAGGCGTTCGGTCGCAGGGAGCGGTCTGAGCAGAGCTTTACGCCCCCGGAGTGATCGCGATATGATCATTGCGAATGCAAGTAGGCTGTTTGGAACGCCGGAGGCGGCAAGTCCGGGTGAGGAAGCTTAGCGTATGAGTGGGGGCTCTCGATCGAGTTCTGCGGATACAGCCAGCAATTCCACATGGGGCGGCGGCGCGCAGAGCGTGATCACCGCCGGGGTAGACGTGTCATCCGACGAACAACTGACGATCAGCATGCCGCGCATGCGGTCGGCGCCCCAGCGGTTCATCGAAACCTGGGTTGACGCCGTCCTGGGCTTCCTGTTCTGCGTCGTCCTGCCAATTCCGCTGTACGCGAACGACGAGCCATTCGTCGGCCCGTTCGATGCTTCCGAACTCACCATCGTCGCCACCGTCGTTGCTTACGCGATCATCTGGTACTGCGGCCGGCGCCTCGACGCCTTTCCGGGCGCTGGCATAAACGCCGCGCAGGTCGCGACTGTGGCGGTCATCACTTATGCGCTGATCGCCACATTCCTGCTGTTGATGCGTCTCGACTATTCGCGCGTCCAGCTGTTCGGCAGCGGCTTTCTCAGCGTGCTGTGGATGGCGGTGATCGCCCAGCTCCGCGCGCGTCACCTCGTGCGCAACTACGCCGTGACGCCTCATGCCGCAATTGCCGCGATGCCTAGACTTCCGACGTGCCGGTGGCTCGACTTCGACGATGTGCGCCGGCGCGGCTTGAGGGTCGATGCGATCGTGGCTGACCTGAGCGCCGACCTGGAAGAGGGGCGGCTCGCGGCCCTCGCCGATGCGGCCATCGCGGGCCTGCCGGTCCTGGACCGGCGATACGTTGTGGAAACAATGACGGGCCGCACGCCGCTCAGCGGCCTGTCGCCCAACGAGTTCGGCTCGCTGCTGCCGTCGCGCCAGTATCTGGTGGTGCGCCGTGCCCTCGAATTGGGATTGACCGTTCTTTTCCTGCCGCTGTTTCTGCCGATGCTGGGGGTCGTCGCACTGATTGTCCGGCTGGACAGTCCCGGGCCGGTCTTCTTCCTGCAGACCCGCATCGGCCGGCGCGGCCGGTCGTTCCGCATGGTCAAGTTCCGTACGATGTTCGTCGATGTGCCCGGTCCCAGTTTCACGACGTCCGCCGACCCGCGCATCACGCGCAGCGGCCGCTTTCTCAGGCTCTGCCGGCTAGACGAGCTGCCGCAGCTTTTCAATATTTTGAAGGGCGATATGAGCTGGGTCGGCCCGCGGCCCGAGGCAGCCTCGCTGGAGAAGGGCTATGTCCGTGACATCGAGCATTTCGCGTTGCGCGGCATCGTGCGGCCGGGCGTCACCGGCTGGGCTCAGATCAACCAGGGCTATGCCCACGAGGCCGACGCGATGCGCTCGAAGCTCGAGTACGATCTCTATTACCTCAAGCATTGCTCGCTGTGGCTCGATCTGGTGATCATCCTCAGGACCTTCGCGGTGGTGTTCCGCGGCACCGGCGCACGTTAGGCCCGGACGCAAGTCATGTGCGGCATAGCAGGGATTCACGCCTATCTCGACGTCGCGCCGCGGGTCGACCGCGGCGAGCTCGTCCGCATGAACGATCGCATGGTCGCGCGGGGGCCCGACGGCAGCGGCCTGTGGCTGAGCGAGGATGACCGCACGGGTTTCGGCCATCTGCGGCTTGCCATCATCGACCTTTCCGAAGGCGGCGCGCAGCCGATGCATTCCGACGACGGCCGCCTCACGATCACGTTCAACGGCGAAATCTACAATTACCGCGAACTGCGCGCCGAACTGCAGGCAAGGGGACGGACCTTCCGCAGCGGATCCGACACCGAGGTCCTGCTGCAGCTTTATGCAGAATACGGCGCGGCCATGGTCAGCCGTCTGCGTGGCATGTTCGCCTTCGGCCTTTGGGACGCGGACAAGCGGACGCTGTTGCTGGCGCGCGATCCGCTCGGCATCAAGCCGCTTTATTGGGCCGATGACGGCTGGACGGTGCGCTTCGCTTCTCAGGCCAAGGCCCTGTTGGCGGGTGGCGCCGTGTCGCGCGATCCCGATCCGGCAGGCATCGTGGGATTCCATCTCTTCGGCAGCGTGCCCGAGCCCTTCACCGTGTGGCGCAGCATTCAATCGCTCCCGGCGGGGACGACGCTCACCGTAGATGCCACCGGGCCCGGCATTCCGCAGCGCTACTACGACCATACGGCAGCGCTGGTCGAGCGAGCGGCGTCGAGCTTAGGATCTGCCGGCTCGCACGCTCGCGTCGCCGAGGCTGTTCGCGACTCCGTTCGCAATCATCTGGTGGCCGACGTTCCGGTCGCGGTGTTCCTGTCGGCCGGCATCGATTCGGGTGCGTTACTGGGAACGATGGCCGGGCTTGGTGTGCGCGACATCACGGCCGTGACGCTGGGCTTCCAGGAGTTCGAGGGGCTGTCGCTCGACGAGGCGCCGCTGGCCGCCGAGGTCGCGGCGCGTTACGGCGCACGCCACATCGTGCGCACGGTAGACCGAGCCGAGTTCGAGCGTGACTTGCCGGCCCTGCTGGATGCGATGGACCTGCCGACGGTCGACGGCATCAACACCTGGTTCGTCGCCAAGGCCGCTCACGAGGCCGGCATCAAGGTCGCGCTGAGCGGCCTCGGCGCCGACGAATGCTTCGGCGGTTACCCGTCCTTCACCGACGTGCCACGCAGCGTTCACTGGCTACGACCGGTCTCCTGGCTGCCAGGCCTCGGGGCGCTGGCACGGCGCGCACTGACCGGCGCGATCGCCGCCGGACTTCGCGTGCATCCCAAGACGGCGGGTGTGCTGCAGTATGGCGGCAACTGGGCCGGTGCCTACCTGCTGCGGCGCAGCGTCTACATGCCGTGGGAGCTCGATGACGTGCTCGATCCGGCCTTGGTGGAGGAGGGGCTTCGCCGCCTGAAGCCGCTCAGTCGAATTGCTGCCGCGATCCACGGCGGCCATATGCTCGGCGACTTCGATCGCGTGTCGGCGCTGGAGACATCGCTCTACATGCGCAACCAGCTCCTGCGCGATGCCGACTGGGCAGGCATGTCTCATTCAATCGAAATCCGCGTGCCATTCGTCGACCCGGTTTTCCTTGCAGCCCTGCCGCCCGGTCCGGTCCTGGCCGGAATGAATGCCAAGGATGCGATCGCCGGGGTGCCGAACCCGCCGCTGCCGGACAGCGTCCGTCACCGGCGCAAGACAGGCTTCTCGACGCCGCACGGGCGCTGGCTGCGCGACGCAGCCGGCGCGCCCCGGCAGCACGGCATCGATCTCTCGGCGGCCTCGCGAGCCTGGGCGCTCAATGTCTGGCGTGCCGGCTGGACCGGTCCGGCGGCGGTCTAGGCGGCGCGATGGGGTCTCGCATCCTCGCTCTCGTCGGAGACTGCTATGGCGCTCGCGGCGGGATCGCGCGTTACAATCAGGATCTGTTCGATAGTCTGGCCGACGGCAGCGTCGAAATCCTGATTTTGGCGCGTCACGGCGACGCCCGCGGGATGGTGCTGCCCACCGGCGTGCGCCAGAACCCGCCGATCTTCGGCAGGTTCAGCTTCTCACTGGCGTCGATCGTCGCGGCCTGGCGCTTCCGGCCCATCGACACCGTGTTCTGCGGCCACGTCTTCATGGCGCCGCTGGGTTTCCTGCTCGCACGCCTGTTCGGTGCGCATTACTGGCTGCAGGCGCACGGCACGGACATCTGGAAGGATCGCCGCGGCCTCGTGCGGCGACTGATCGAGTATGCCGATTTGGTGACCACGGTCAGCCGCGAGACCCGTCGCATTCTGCTGGCCTGGGTCGACCTGCCGCCCGAACGCGTGCGCGTCCTGCCCGATACGGTGCAAGATGTCTTTGCGCCGGGGCCGGCGCCTGCGGCGCTGCGCGACCGCCTGAAGCTTGGCGCTGGGCCCATCCTGCTCACGGTCGGGCGGCTCGCCTCCAACGAGCGCTACAAAGGCCACGAGCCGGTTTTTTCCGTCCTGGCGGGTCTTCGGGAGAAATTCCCCGACCTCATCCATGTCGTCGCGGGAGATGGTGATGACAGGGCGCGACTGGAAGCGGTCGCCGATGAACTGGCGCCGGGTGCCGTGCGTTTCCTGGGCTTCGTCCCTGATGCCGACCTTCCCGATCTGTACCGGCTGGCCGACCTCTATGTCATGCCGAGCACGGAGGAGGGGTTCGGCATCGTCTATCTCGAGGCCGCCGCGTGTGGTCTGCGGGTGGTCGGCGGCAAAGGCGGCGGCACCGCCGACGCGATTCCGGACGAGCGTGTCGGTGTCATCGTCGATCCGACCGACCGGCCTGCGCTGGCGGCGGCGATCGAGGAGCAGCTGCAACGGGGCAGGGCCGATCCGGCGGCGGTCGAACCCTATCGGCAGGCGCATTTTGTTGCCGCCGCGCGCGCACTCTACGCTCGCCTATCGACCCAACCACGTCGTATGACTTCCGGCCTATGATTTCCAGTGATCGCCCTTCGCAGCCGCTCATCCTCGAGGCCGGACGTGCCGACCGCCAGTATTGGCGCGACCTATGGCGATACCGGGAGCTTTTCTTCATCCTGGCCTGGCGCGACGTTGCGGTACGCTACAAGCAGACGGTGATCGGCCTGGCATGGGCCTTCGTCCGGCCTTTCGTAACCATGGTCGTCTTCACGGTGGTGTTCGGCAAGCTCGCCAAGCTGCCGACCGAAGGCGCCGCACCCTATGCGGTGCTGGTCTTCGCCGGCCTGCTGCCGTGGACGCTCGCCTCGTCGATCCTGAGCGACGCCTCTAACAGCGTCCTGACGAACTCTCAGCTGGTCAGCAAAGTCTACTTCCCACGCATCATCATCCCCTTCGCCACCGTCATGGTGGGGCTCATCGACTTCGGCGTGAGCCTGATCATCCTCGTCGGCGTCATGGCATGGTATGGCGTGGTTCCGGACTGGCACATCCTGCTGCTGCCGGTCTTCGTCGTCCTGGCCGTTCTGGTCGCCATCGGTCCGGCGCTGTGGGCGGCCGCAATGGTCGTGAAGTATCGCGACTTCCGCTTCGTCATTCCATTCGTCGTCCAGATCGGCCTCTACGCTTCGCCGGTCGGCTTCTCGGCCAAGGTCGTGCCGCCGGAATGGCAGCTTCTCTACAGCATCAATCCCATGGTGGGCGTGATCGACGGCTTCCGATGGGCCATCCTGGGCGGACACAGTCCTCTCTTCGTGCCGGGCTTCGCGGTCAGCATGCTCGTTACCGCCGGCATGCTCTGGCTCGGCATCCACACTTTCCGCCGCACCGAACGCGGCTTCGCCGACCTGATTTGAGCATGTCCGACGTCGTTATCCGCGCCGAGAAGCTCGGCAAGAAATTCATCATCGGACACAAGGTGGAGTACTCGGCGATCCTCGGCGAAGCGCTGGTGCGCAGCGCCCGCGGCCTCGTGCGCCGCGGCGCCGACATGCTGCGCGGCCGTCCGGTCATCGAAGGCGACGAGGTCGAGGAGTTCTGGGCGCTCCGCGACGTCGATTTCGAGATCAGGCGCGGCGAGGTGGTCAGCATCATTGGCCACAATGGGGCTGGCAAGACGACCTTGCTCAAGATCCTGTCGCGCATCCTCGAGCCGACACTGGGGCGTGTCGAGCTGAATGGCCGTGTTGCCAGCCTTCTCGAAGTCGGTACCGGCTTCCACCAGGAGCTCACGGGCCGCGAGAACATCTTCCTGAACGGCGCCATCCTGGGCATGACACGCCAGGAGGTGCTGGCGCGGTTCGACGAGATCGTCGACTTCTCCGGCGTGGAGAAGTTCATCGACACGCCGGTGAAGCACTACTCCAGCGGCATGCGCGTCCGGCTGGCCTTCTCGGTCGCCGCGCATT
>JABMNB010000639.1 GCA_013205335.1 Rhodospirillales bacterium | reverse complement strand
GCGCAGTCGGTGGGCATGGCGCGGGCCGCCTTTGAGGCGGCACGCAGCTACGCCCAGGAGCGCGAGGCCTTCGGCACGAAGATCGTGAACCACCAGGCCGTGCTGTTCCGGCTGGCCGACATGGCGACCAAGGTGACGGTCGCACGGCAGATGGTGTTGCATGCGGCAACGCTGCGCGACGCCGATCGCCCATGCCTCACCGAGGCCGCAATGGCCAAGCTATATGCATCGGAAATGGCCGAGGAAGTGTGTTCGGCCGCTATTCAGATCCACGGTGGCTACGGGTACGTTTCCGATTACCTGGTGGAGAAGATCTGGAGAGACGTTCGCGTTTGCCAGATCTACGAGGGCACCAGCGACGTGCAACGCATCCTGATCGGTCGTGGCCTGGCAGCCCTTTAGGCCCGCCTTTCGCTTGTTCCCCATCACGCCACATGCGAACATCATTGGGTGTGAGACCGCAAAAGCGGTTCGGGAGCTTGGGGGAGCCGGGCGACGGATGGTCGGTCGTGCGCCGTAACTTTTTGAAACCAATTGCACTCGCCGCAGCGCTGCTGTCGGTGACAGGCGTCGCTTTCGCGCAGGACAAGGCGGCGGCAGCCAAGCCTGTTTCCGCGCCGTCGACCAGTCGCGTCATCCAGATGCAGACCGCCTTCAATCCTGCTCTGCCGGGTTCGGGCGAGGGCGTGCGGGTCTTCACGCGGACCGTGAAGCACATTACGGCCGGTGCCTTCGCCATCAAGATCATAGAGCCGGGCAGGGTCGCGCCGACGGCCGAGATGCTGGACGCCATCGTCTCCGGCGACCTCGAAGCCGCCTTCACCTGGTCGGGCTATGCCGCCAGCAAGGCGCCGGTCTTCAATGTCTTCGCGACGGTGCCATTCGGTCTGGGGCCGGAGGATATGATCTCCTGGATGCTCGAGGGTGACGGCTCCCGCATCCACCGCGAGGCCTACGACAAGTTGGGTGTGGCAGGCATTCCCTGCGGCATCCAGGGTCCCAAGGGCGGGGGCTGGTTTCGCGGCGAGGTCAACACCGTGGCCGACTTCAAGGGGTTGCGGCTGCGCTACGGCAAGCTGGCGGCCGAGGTGATCGCCCGGTTGGGCGCGGTCCCCGTGCTGCTGCCGCCGGGTGAATTCTTCTACAAGCTGCAGCAGGGCAATGTGGATGGCGGCGAGATGTCGACGCCGGCCATGGATGCGGCGCTCGGCTTCGACAAGCTCGGCCTCCCTTACTATCTGCCGGGCTGGCAGCAGCCTTCTGCCGTGCTCGACTTCCTGATGCGCAAGGACAAGTGGGCAGCCCTGCCGGCCTCGCTGCGCGCCCAGATCGAGACGGCCTGCCAGGCGAACATCGCCTGGATGCTCAGCCGTTCGCCCAACGTCCAGGGATTGGCGCTGGAAAAGCTGAAGTCGTCGGGCGTCGTGGTCCGCGAATGGTCGCCTGACATGCTGGAAGCCTTCCGCAAGAACAGCGACATCGTGGTCAAGGACCTTGCCGAGCGCGACGCCGATTTCGCGGCCGCGCTCGCCAACCAGCGGGCGTTCATCGCCCAGGGCGCGCACTGGCGCACGATCTCCCGCCTGCCGTAACCGCCGGCTTGCACGCGGTCACGGGTCCGGGCAGTTTGCCCGGGACATGACCGTACTTTCCTCCGAGATCGACACCCGCTCCGACACCTTCAAGCGCAACGCCGAGTCGATGCGGGCGCAGGTAGAGGATTTGCGTCGCCGCACCGACACAGTCCGCCTGGGCGGCGGTGAGGAGCAGCGCAAGAGACATGTCTCGCGCGGCAAGCTGCTGCCGCGCGAGCGGGTGCAGGCGCTGCTCGATCCGGGCTCGCCGTTCCTCGAATTGTCGCCGCTGGCGGCGCTCGACATGTACGACAACGAGGCGCCCGGATCGGGTGTCGTCACCGGCATCGGCCGCGTCAGCGGCGTCGAATGCGTGATCGTGTGCAACGACGCCACCGTCAAGGGCGGCACCTACTATCCGATGACGGTGAAGAAGCATCTTCGCGCCCAGGAAGTGGCGGTGGAGAACCGGCTTCCCTGCCTCTACCTCGTGGATTCCGGCGGCGCCAACCTGCCGCAATGGCCGGACGTGTTCCCCGACAAGAACCATTTCGGCCGCATCTTCTACAACCAGGCCAACATGTCCGCGCAGGGCATCCCGCAGATCGCCGTGGTGATGGGC
>JABMNB010000638.1 GCA_013205335.1 Rhodospirillales bacterium | reverse complement strand
GCCCTCGGGGTCGACGAAAAGTGGGTCTACAACATCGTCAAGCAGGTGGGTAACTACGGTGAGGTCTTCGACCGGACGGTCGGCATGGGCTCGCCTCTCAAGATCGCCCGCGGCCAGAACGCGCTGTGGACCCAGGGTGGCCTGCAGTACGCCCCGCCGATCCGCTAAGTTGCGGATACCACTCAGCACGACCAACCGCCGCCCGAAAGGGCGGCGGTTTTCATTTGAACGACCCGCCCGCCTTTTGGCCTGCGGCTTGCAAGCCCCCGGAAGAAGGCGGCATGCTGTGAATCCAAGAATAAGGGGAGATGAAATGCGCAACAGGATGGTGGCCGCAGCGGCCAGTCTCGCAGTGGCTGTGTTGGGAGTTGCCGGGACAGCTCACGCGGGCAGGGACCTGGACGCCGTCAGGGCGCGCGGCATGCTGAATTGCGGGGTCGGCATCGGCACGGCGGGCTTCATGCTGGCCGACAGCCAGGGCAAGTGGAAGGGTCTCTCGGTCGACGTCTGCCGCGCCGTCGCGGCCGCGATCTTCGGCGATTCGGAGAAGGTGAGATACGTCCCCCTCACCTCCCAGCAGCGCTTCACGGCGCTGCAGTCGAGCGAAGTCGACATGGTTATGGGCAACGCCACCTACACGCTGACGCGCGACACGGCGCTCGGGCTCGATTTCACCGGCGTCTACTACTATGACGGCCAGGGTTTCCTCGTCCCGAAGAAGCTCGGCGTGAAGAGCGCCAAGGATTTGGGCGGCGCCACCGTCTGCGTGGCCCCCGGCACCACCACCGAGCTCAACCTCGCCGACTATTTCCGCGCCAACAAGATGACCTTCAAACCGGTCGTCATCGAGAAGGTCGACGAGATCCGCTCGGCCTTCTTTTCCGGCCGCTGCGACGTCTACACCACCGATGCGTCGAGCCTCGCCGCGACGCGCGCCGCCAACGTGCCGCCGCCGCAGACGTTCGACGACTACGTCATCCTGCCGGACATCATCTCGAAGGAGCCGCTCGGCCCGGTGGTGCGCCATGGCGACAATCAGTTCGCCGACATCGTGCGCTGGGCGCTCTTCGCCACGATCGAGGCCGAGGAATACGGCATCACGTCCAAGAACGTCGACGAGATGCTGAAGAGCGACAATCCCGCGATCAAGCGCATCCTCGGCGTCACGCCCGGCATGGGCAAGGCCCTCGGGGTCGACGAAAAGTGGGTCTACAGCATCGTCAAGCAGGTCGGGAACTACGGCGAGATATTCGACCGCAATGTCGGCATGGGCTCGCCGCTGAAGATCCCGCGTGGCCAGAACGCGCTGTGGACCCAGGGTGGCCTGCAATACGCCCCGCCCATCCGTTGATGCCGAGAGAAAAAGACAGGGGACGGTGGGATTTGTCCCGTTGCGCAGGGGCAATTCTCACCTACACTGAAGTCAACAGGGCCATGTAAAGCCCGCGCGGGCAAGCCGCGCCAGTCAGGGGGAATAGCGTATGGCAGTCGAGAGTCTCGGCTCTGCGCCACGTGTCAAAGTGGCGCCGTGGAACGATCCGGTCGTTCGCGGCTGGGTGTTCCAGATCGTTGTGGTCGGTCTCGTCGGGTTTCTCGCCTGGTATCTGGTAAGCAACACAATCGAGAACCTGCAGCGCCAGAAGATCGCCAGCGGCTTCCACTTTCTCGAGCGGGAAGCGGGCTTCGAGATCGGCGACACGATGATCGAGTATTCGCCAGCGAGCACCTACGCCCGCGCGATCTGGGTCGGCATTCTCAACACCCTGCGCGTCGCCGTCCTCGGCATCCTCCTCAGCACCCTTCTCGGTACGCTGGTCGGCGTCGGCCGGCTTTCACCCAACTGGCTGCTCAGCCGGATCTGCGCCTGGTACGTCGAGGCTTTCCGCAATGTGCCGCTGCTGCTGTGGCTGTTCCTGTTCTACAAGCTGATCAGCGAGGCATTTCCTGGGCCGCGCCAGGCCATCTCGCTGCTGTGGAACAGCGTGTTCCTCAGCAATCGTGGCGTCTATTTCCCGGTGCCGTTGGCCGATCCGATTCACCTGTGGATGGGCATCGCCTTCCTGATCGGAATCGCCGGCGCCTGGATGCTCGGCCGCTGGGCCAAGAGGCGCCAGGAGGCCACGGGCCAGCCCTTCCCGACCATTTCTGCAGGGCTCGGCATCATCATCGTTTTTCCGTTCCTCGTCTGGCTGGCCGGCGGCGCGCCGCATCATATGAGCTGGCCCGAGCTGAAGGGTTTCAACTTCAGCGGCGGCATCGTCATTCAGCCCGAGTTCACCGCCCTGCTCGTGGGCCTGGTGCTCTACACCTCGGCCTTCGTGGCCGAGATTGTGCGCTCCGGTATCCTTGCCCTGCACAAGGGCCAGAGCGAGGCGGCGGCGGCGCTCGGCCTGTCGCGCGGCCAGTCGATGCGTCTCGTGCTGCTGCCCCAGGCGCTTAGGGTCATCGTCCCGCCGATGACCAGCCAGTATCTCAACATCACGAAGAACAGCTCGCTGGCCATCGCGATCGGCTACCCCGACCTGGTCGCCTCGATCAACGTGACCATCAACCAGACCGGGCAGGCGATCGAAAACATCCTGATCATCATGGCCGCTTACCTGTCGGTCAGCCTGTCGATCTCGGCGTTCATGAACTGGTACAACAAGAGCATCGCTCTGAGGGAGCGCTGAGCATGACCGATATAATGCCTGTCGGCGAACGCCAGCCCATCGCCCCGCCGGTCGACGAGACCGGCCCCCTCGGCTGGGCCCGCAAGAACCTGTTCTCGAGCTGGGGCAACGGAATCACCACGATTGTGCTGATCGGTGCCGTCGGCTGGATTCTCGCCTGGTTCCTCGACTGGGCGCTGTTCACCGCCAACTTCACGGCGTCGACCGGCGCCGAATGCCGAGGCAGCGGCGCCTGCTGGGCTTTGATCCGGGAAAAATACCGCTACATCTTCTTTGGCTCGTTCCCCTACGAACAGCACTGGCGACCGCTGTTCGCCGTCATCGCCATGCTGGCCATGCTGGTGATGAGCGCCGACCGCCGCATGTGGAACTGGCGCCTGCTCGTGATCTGGGGCGTCGGCTCGTTCGTCACCTTCCTTCTGATGTTCGGCCAGATCCACATTCCGCTCAGCCTCATCCTGTTCGTCGCCGTAGTGGGCGGCGCGATCGGACTGACGCTGCGCAGCGCACTCGCTGCAGCAAACGAACGCGCTGCTTACTACGCCTTGATTGGCATCGGTATTGTCGGCCTCGCCTTGCGGATCGCAGGCGTGCTGCCCAAGTGGAGCATAGCGATTGCCCCGCTCAGCTACGTCGAGACCAGCCTGTGGGGCGGCCTGCCGGTGACGCTGATCCTCGCCACCTATGGCCTCGCCTTTGCCTTCCCCTACGGCATCCTCCTGGCGCTCGGCCGGCGGTCCAACCTGCCGCTGATCAAGGGCCTGTGCGTGGGCTTCATCGAACTGATCCGCGGCGTGCCGCTGATCAGCCTGCTGATCATGGCGTCGGTCATGCTGCCGCTGTTTCTGCCCTCGGGCACCACCATCGACAAGTTCCTTCGGGCCCAGGTCGCCGTCATCCTGTTCGCCGGCGCCTACATCGCCGAGGTCATCCGCGGCGGCCTCCAGTCACTGCCCAAGGGCCAGTTCGAGGCGGCCGACGCGATGGGGCTAAACTATTTGCAGAAGACGCTGCTGATCATCCTGCCGCAGGCGCTGCGCGTGGTGATCCCGCCGCTCATCAACACCTTCATCGGCTTCTTCAAGGATACGTCGCTGGTGCTGATCATCGGCATCTTCGATTTCCTCAACACGGCCAACCAGGCGCTGGTCGACCCCAACTGGGCGGGCTTCCCGGGTGAGGTCTACCTGTTCGCCGCCTTCGTCTACTTCATCTTCTGTTTCTCGATGTCGCGGTACAGCAAGTACCTGGAAGTCGAGCTCAACAAGGGTACGCGCCGCTAAGGCGCCGTCAGGGAGCAACTCATGGCCGCAACCGCCCGCGATCTCTCGAAGGTCGAATCGGTGATCCAGCTCAAGGACGTCAACAAGTGGTTCGGACAGTTCCACGTGCTGACGGACATCAATCTCGACGTGAAGGAAGGCGAGAAGATCGTCATCTGTGGACCGTCGGGGTCGGGCAAGTCGACGCTGATCCGCTGCATCAACCGGCTGGAAGAGCATCAGCGGGGCGACATCATCGTGCACGGCGTCACCCTGTCCAACGACGTCAAGAACATCGAGGCGATCCGCCGCGAAGTCGGCATGGTGTTCCAGTCGTTCAATCTCTTCCCGCACCTCACCATCCTCGACAACCTCACTCTGGCGCCGATCTGGGTGAAGAAGACGCCGAAGAAGGAGGCCGAGGAGATCGCCATGAGCCTGCTGAACCGGGTGCGCATCCCCGAGCAGGCGCTCAAGTATCCCGGCCAGCTTTCAGGCGGTCAGCAGCAGCGCGTGGCGATCGCCCGCGCACTCTGCATGCGTCCCAAGATCATGCTGTTCGACGAGCCGACCTCTGCCCTCGACCCCGAGATGGTGAAGGAAGTGCTCGACGTCATGATCGAGCTGGCGCGCGAGGGCATGACCATGATCTGCGTCACCCACGAGATGGGCTTCGCCCGCGCCGTGGCCGACCGGGTGATCTTCATGGATCGCGGCGAGATCGTCGAGCAGAACGAGCCCGAGGAGTTCTTCGCCAATCCCCGAAACGAGCGCACCAAGCTCTTCCTCGGCCAGATCCTCCACAACCACTGAAGAGGCTGCGGCGCCGCCGTGGATGCTCCCGGGAGCTTCAACCGGCTTCGAGCGTCTCCCGGATCACCGCGCAGACTTCGTCGACGGACTCGACCGGCATGTGGGGGCCCATGGGCAGGCTGAGCACGCTTTCCGCCAGCTTCTCGGCAAGGGGATAGCTCCCCTTTCCCTGGCGGAGGTCGGCGTAGGCCTCTTGCAGATGTGGTGGGATGGGATAGTGGATCAGCGATCCGATGCCGGCCTTTTCCAGGGCCTTCACCAGGTCGGCCCGCCGATTCGTCCGCACCACGTAGAGATGCCACACCGGCTCCGCCCATTGCGGCACGTTGGGCAGGCCGAGGCTCGGAATGACGGCCAACTTGTCGTCGTAGCGCGCGGCAATGACGCGGCGTCGCTCGTTCCACTCGTCGAGCTTCGGCAACTTGACGCGCAGGAGCGCAGCCTGCAGTTCGTCGAGGCGCGAGTTGAAGCCGCGCTCCAGGTTCACGTATTTGACGCGGCTGCCGTAGTTGCGCAGGACGCGGAGCCGCTCGGCGAGCTTCGGATCGTCGGTCGTGACGGCCCCGCCGTCCCCGAAAGCCCCGATATTCTTGCTCGGAAAGAAACTGTGCGCGCCCGCATCGCCGAGAGAACCGGTCCGCCGGCCGCGCACCTTCGCACCCTGCGCCTGCGCCACGTCCTCGACCACCTTCAATCCATGCTTGCCGGCAAGTGCCATGATCGCATCCATGTCGGCCGGCTGGCCGTAAAGATGGACAGGCATGATCGCCTTGGTACGAGGCGTGAGCATCGCCGCGATCCGGTCGGGATCGATGTTCGGACCGCCGGGCGTCGGCTCCACCGGGACCACCTTGGCCCCGACCGCGGTCACTGCCAGCCAGGTCGCGATATAGGTGTTGGACGGCACGATGACTTCGTCGCCGGCGCCGATGTTCCAGGCCCGCAAGGCCAGTTCGAGCGCCTCCAGGCCGTTGCCCAGACCGACGCAATGCCGGGTACCGCAGAAGGCTGCGTATTCGTTCTCGAAGGCCTCGACTTCCTTGCCGAGCACGAACCAGCCGGACTCCATGACGCGCGCGTAGGCGGCATCGAGCTCCGGCTTGAGCTCGGTGTAGACCGACTTCATGTCGAGGAAGGGAATCATGCGCCCCTCGCCGCCGCCACTACGCGCTTGAAGGTCTCGTAGTCGCGGAGATATTCGCTCTCGTCATACAGGGTCGAGGCGATGACCAGGATGACGGTCTGCGGCGTAAACTCGTTCAGCTCATGCCACACCATCGGCCCGATGTGCAGTGCGCGCCCGGGGTCATCGAGGACGACCGTCTCCTTCATGATGCCGTCGTCGAGATGGACCTTGCAGGAGCCGTTCATCACCAGGGTGACGAGGTGCGACTCCCGGTGACCGTGCCGGCCGCGCCACTGGCCGGCGGCGATGTCGTGCAACCAGAAAAGGCGCCGCACGGTGAAACCCAACCGATCGTCGAACTCCAGGAAGTTGAGTTTGCCGCGCTCGTCGCCCCTGCCGGGAATCGAAAGCCAGCGGCAACGGGAAATCTCGAGATGAGGAAGAGTCATGTCGGGCATGGGAGCCTGTCTTAGCGTTTCATCGTTTTCAGCTTGCGCCACTGCATGTAGACGACGCCGCTCAGGGCGACGAGCCCACCGGCGATCTGGTAGGCGTTGGGAATGAAGCCATATGTCATTGACCACAATACGGCGAAAAACGGCACGAGATTGACCCAGAGCGACGCAATTGCAACACCGAGCCTGCTCGCGCCGACGTTCCACAGATAGGCACCCATCCCGCTGGCGAAGACGGCCACGAGTAGAAGCTGCGTCCAAACCCAGACATCGGTCACCGCAAATGGCGAGTGCGCCCAGCCAAGACCGATCAGCACCAGGCTGAGAAGCAACATCCAGACCAGGGCGGACAGCGACGCGACATAGGCCCGGTGGAGCTGGCTGGCACGGTCGAACCAGGCCTGCGCCTTCAGGCTGTAGACCGTCCAAAGCACGTTGGAGAGCAGCACGATGATCTCGCCACCGCCCAAGGTCAGGGCGCCTCGCCCGAACAGACTGCCGGCCGCCAGAATGGCCCCACCCGCCAGGGTCAGCGCCAGAGCCACCCCGAAACCCGGATCGAAGCGCATTCCGGTCATCAGTCGCACCGTCGCCGCGGCCACCAACGGCCCCGCCACCTGTACCGCGGCCGCCGAAATTGGATTGCTGAACCGGATTCCCACGGTGAAGATCGTGAAGAAGCCGCTCATCATCAGGCCGATCAGCAGGAACCGTTTCAGCCCAACCTCGATCCGCAGGTTGCTGATGCCCTCCACCAGGACCAGCAGCACCCCGAGGGTCGCCACCGCAACCGAAGTGCGGATCGCCAGCATCGGCACAACATCGAAGTGCTCGAGCATGACCTTGGAGACAGGCACGTTGGCGCCCCAGCTCATGCCCACGAATACCATCGCGGCGAAGGCTCCCAGCATGTGATGCCGGCCGCGCCTGCTCGTCGAGGACTTCGTCACCGCCGCGCCGCGCGGGTTTGGCGGAGCTGGAGCTGGGCGATGCCCGCCAGGACGATGAAGCCGCCGGCCACCTGAAGCCAACTGGACTCGCGTCCCATCAGAGCAGCGAGGCCGATGGCAAAAACCGGTGCGGAGTTGGCGAACAGCGAGGCGACGGGCACGCCGACCAGCGAAACGCCGGTGTTCCACAGCAGCACCGCCACCGCGACGCCGAGCACGCCGATCCACGCCACCATGCCCCACTCGAGCGGTGTCGGAGGCCGCGTCGGCCAGGTGAGGCCGCCCACTGCCCAGACGACCGCACAGACCACCCCCAGCAGCACGCTGGCCACCGTGGACGTCAGCGCCGACAGCGCAATCTGGCCGCGATCCGACAGCCATTGCTGGGCGCGAATCGAGTACCAGCTCCAGCAGAGTTGGGCGACCACCAGCAGCGCTTCGCCGCCCTCGAGCCCAAAGGAGCCCGCCGCGCGGCCAGGCGTGCCCATCACGACGACGATGCCGCCTGCAACGACCAGCAAGAGCGTGACCGCGAAGCCCGGAGGCGTCGTGGAGTCCAGCATCACGCGCGACAGCAGGGTCGCCCATATCGGCCCGCACATCAGCACGATCGCCGAGGTCGCGGGATGGGCGTGCGCCACCCCGAACGTGTAGAGCACCGAGAAGGCCGTCATCGCCGCGCCGAGACGCAGGAGCCGCCCCCACTGCAGCGGCCGCGGCTGTGCCGCCGGCGGCCTGCTGAGCAGCACGGCCAACCACAATACCGGCAGGCCCAGGATGTAGCGCGACCACGACAGAAGCCAGTTATCGTAATGCTCGGCCAGCGCCGCGAGAACCGGGATCATCGACCCCCAGATCAACGCGGCGAACAGCAACACCAGGGAGGCGCGACGCAGCGCACCGACGGACGGGGACATTGAGAGGGTCGCTCAGCCTGCTGAACGACGGCGGACGGCCTCGTACCCGACACGGCAATCCTTGTAGACGTCGGGCTTCTCGGTCGAGACGCGGGCTTCGACGACCTGAGGCTGCGCGAGGCAAAGGTCGAGGATGGCCTCGACCAGCGTCTCCTGCAGATT
>JABMNB010000073.1 GCA_013205335.1 Rhodospirillales bacterium | reverse complement strand
ATGCGGCTCGCGATCGTATCGCCGACAACCAGTTCCTTGGCCGCACGCACCTTCTTGAACACATCGCGATCGGCGAAGTTCATACCGATCGCTTTGGCCGCCGTGGCACAGCGGGCAACCCCCTGCTCATCGGTCACCAACGCCGTGGAGTATTGACCGGGATAGGTTGCAAGCAGCTTCGACAGGTAACTCTCGCATCGGCGGACCGTGTCCGCCGATGGCTCGATAACGGCGCTCAATTCCACGGCTTCTTCGGCGCAGGCGGCCGACAGCATACGCCGCGAGGCCTCGAACAGACCGTCGTATCGCGCCGCCGCCAGATCAGAGACCGATCCCAGGCCAGTAACAAGCACGGAGACCGCCGCATCCTCCTGGAGCTTCGCCTGCCACGCCGCCAGCCCGAGGACCGGCAGCAAGGCCAGCGCCACGAGCATCACCAGCCTGGAGCGAAGCGACCATCGCGCCACGGCCCGTCTCGGCCTCAGATCGATACGGTGTCGAGCGCCTGCGCGATCGCCGCACGGAGAAGATCAGGATCGAAGGGCTTGGAAATCACGAAGGCCGGTTCGACCTGCTTGCCCGTCAGCAGCCGCTCGGGGAAGCCGGTGACGAAGATCACGGGGACGGACATCGATTGCATGATCTGGTTGACGGCCAAAATGCCGCTGTCGGAGCCACGAAGCTGGATGTCAGCCAGCACGAGGTGCGGCGAATGCTTCTTGGCGAGCTCGATCGCAGCTTTCTCGGTGGCCGCAATGCCCACGACTTCGTGGCCGGCGTTGCGCACGATGTCGGCTACGTCGAGCGCGATGACCGCTTCGTCCTCGATGACCAGAATGCGAACGGAGGCGACACGCTGCAGTTCGCGCCGTGCATCCTCGAGGCTGCGCTCTGCGACATCGATGCTGACGCCGAGTACATGGGCCGCGTCGCTGACGGTGAAGCCTTCGAGGACGGTGAGCAGCAGGACCTGCCGCTGCATCGGCGCCATGTCGGTCAGCGATTCCTTGAGACGGCCGCGGACGCCTTCACCACCGCTCGCGGCCGCTTCCATATCGCCGAACGGCTGACGAAGCCGATGAAACAAAGCGAACACACCAAGCTTGGTATCCTCGGCCTCGACGATCAACTCCGGCTGTTGCACCGCCACTTCGGCGCACAGACGCACCCATTCGTCGCCCTGGCGCTGTGAACCCGTAACGGCCCGAGCATACCGACGCAGAAACGGCAGCGTCCTGGTGATCGCCTCGGACACCTTCTTCGAAGCTACCTGCTCTTCAGCCACGTCGTTCTCCCTCTCGTCATTCTAAATTCATGCCTCGCCAAGCCGTTCTCGGTGCGGTGTCTACAGTACGCCGTGTGCGCCTGCAGACAACTCGCCACCAGCAGACTGGTTGGGATAAGACACTGCTCTACGTTAAGCTTCCGAAAATACCTGCGAACGGGCCATCAAAACCCGCCTGCCCCGTCTGAAAGGTCTCGATCCTCAAGGCTATTGCGTCGGCGTTCGGGCGCCGTCACCGCGACTGGGGTAGCCGTCGCGCGGCGATCGCTGCGCCCGCAACCGGATTGCCGACTGTAGAGCCGCCGTTGGGGTCATCATCGATTCCTTGAGCGGCGCCGGCTCAGTGAAGCCAACCGAGTGCCCACATTAGCAACAACACGGGGATTGGCACCCCCACGAACCAAAGGATTGCCGCGCGTCCCATACGATCCTCGTCATTGCATGATTATCGGCAACACAACGCATGACTGCGTCTTCGGTTCCCTGCCGGCCCCTCAGGGGTTTGGAATCACCACATTCGCACGTAGATGTGCTTGAATCGTGCGTGGACGTGATTGCTCACACGATTCGCCCTTTCGCGGACACGCCTTGCTCCCCAAATGAAGGCGTGATGAAAGAAGAAATCGTGGCACTGCTTCCCGATCTGCGTGCGTTTGCGCGGTTCATGTGCCGCGAACGCGAGGCGGCCGACGATCTCGTTCAAAACACCATTCTCGCCGCACTCGACAAGCACACTCAGTTCACGCCCGGCACCAATCTCAAGGGCTGGCTGTTCGCCATAATGCGCAATCGCTTCTATTCGGATCTCAGAACCCAGCGGCGGCGCCCCCTGACCATCGACAACGACGCCGCGAGTCCGCTGCCCGCGGTGGACAATCCCGAAGCCGCTCTGGCGTTGAAAGAGCTCTCCTCGGAATTGTGGAAACTGAACCCGCAATCGCGCGAAGCGCTGGTGTTGATCGGCGCAGGTGGTTTTTCGTACGAAGAAGCAGCCGGCCTCTGCGGCTGCTCGGTAGGCACCCTGAAAGCGCGCGTGTCGCGGGCCCGCAAATACCTTTCCGACAGATTGCAATAAGCGTGGGCGCATTTTTATAAAGCAATTACAATGGCTTAAAAGAAATAGTCGAGTGCATGTAACCATTTCGCCTCCCCGACCTTCATTGTCTACAGGACGTAACCTTGGAGATCGCTAATGACAACGCAGTCCACGCAGGATGACGGTACTCGGGACTTTCATGAGCAGCTCAAGATCATCCTGCCCCGCCTGCGCATCTACGCATTGTCCCTGACGCGCGACCGGGACTCGGCGGATGACCTCGTGCACGACACGGTGATCAAGGCGCTGACCGGCCGCAACAGCTTCCAGCCCGGCACGAATCTGGCCGCCTGGCTTTTCCGCATCCAGCGCAACGAATTCATTTCAGGCCTTCGCCGGCGCCGTCCGACCGTTCCGGTGGACACGGCGATCGCTGAATCCCTCTCCCACCCCCCGCATCAGGACAGCGGCCTGGTGATGCGCGAGTTCATGTCGGCTTTCGGCAAACTTGCGGCGGCGCAGCGCGAAGCCCTTCTTCTGGCGGTCCTTGAGGGCTTGCCTTACGAGACCATCGCGGAGCATACGGGCGTCTCGGTTGGGACGGTGAAGAGCCGCATTTCACGTGCGCGCGACACGCTCGAGCGCCTTCTCCTGGAAGGCGATACCCGCTGCCCGTCCGAGACCACCGGGACGCCGACTGCGCCTCATGACAAACATCACGCGGTCGCGACCCGTTGATGCCGCTTTGAACTCTGACATTTGAGTGCGACAAGGTCATGGTTAGTCCCAGGGGGAGAGTGAAATGGGTCGGGCAGGATCCCGCGGAGTGGGCTTCCGCCCCCGGGGAGCATGTGATGGCCAGTAACGATGACAAGCTCGAGGGCGCGCGTGCCGAGGGATCGGCCAGCTCCAAGCCTCGCAGCAATGACCGTCCGTTCGACATGTGGCTGCACAAGCAGCTTCACGCGATGTATGACGAGATCGCCAGCGAGCCCTTGCCCGCGGATCTGCTGAACCTCATCGACAAAGACGCCGCCAGAGACAAGAAGGGCGATGCGCCCGAAGAGCCGTCCAAGAAGTAGCGACAGCGCTCGATGGATCGCCTGCCGACGTAAATGTCCTGTTCACGGGCATTGGCGAGAGGCGAAGGTGCCCGAAGGCCCCACTCCGGGGACACGAAGGCCCAGCAGCTTCTCGCGGTTCCCGCTCTTCCATCATTCGCCTGCATCCCTGCAACAGAAATGGCAGCGGTCTCTCGATCGCCACCGCTCGGGACCACATCTCGTCGGTCAGTCCGGTCGACGGGGCGCGGATTGCCTTGCCACGACGCTACCGCTCGTCTTTTCGGGATATCCGCCTGCCGAAGACACGAGATCCTCTGTTTCAGGTTTCGCCGCTTGGCTATAGAGACGGTCAGGGAACTGGGAGGTGCTGAGATGGAACTGTTCGATCTTTCCGGCCGTGTCGCTGTCATCACCGGCGGAAATGGCGGCATTGGCCTCGGCATGGCTACGGGATTGGCGCGCGCGGGCGCCACTGTCGTTGTCGCGGGGCGCGACGCCGCCAAGAACGAGGCGGCGGTCAAGGAACTGCAAGCGACGGGTGCGAAGGCCAGCGCCGCCATCGTCGACGTCCTGAAGGAAGAATCCTGCCGTGCATTGATCGCCGATGCGGTGAAGGCCCACGGCCGTCTCGATATCCTGGTGAACAATGCCGGTATCAACATCCGCAAGCAGCCGCAGGAATACACGCTCGCCGAATGGCACCAGGTCATGGACAGCAACCTGACCAGTGCCTTCCTGTGCAGCCATGCTGCCTACCCGGAGATGAAAAAGGCCGGTGCGGGCAAGATGATCAACATCGGCTCGATGATGTCGATCTTCGGCGCCTCCTTCACGACAGCCTATGCAGCAAGCAAGGGCGGCATCGTGCAGATGACCAAGGCGATGGCGACCGCCTGGGCCAAGGACAACATCCAGGTGAACGCCATCCTGCCCGGCT
>JABMNB010000637.1 GCA_013205335.1 Rhodospirillales bacterium | reverse complement strand
GAGCAGGACGGTGAGCCGCTGAAGACGGACGCATCGTCAGACCATCAGGGCGGTTGCTTCGGCTTGCACCGGCCTTCTCGCCGTCTTCGTCGCATCCCATCCCGTGGAGGGATGCAGACGAACTGGCCACGAAGTCCTGCCCTCGCAAAACAAGAAGAGCACGAAGAGCATATCCGCAAGCGCCATTGGCAACTCGACGCCGACGCAAGTTTGCCTCCCTTCCGACGGCTGGCACGGCCGCGCCGCATTCCGCAGGGTCAGCAATCCTGTCGTCGTGGACGAAATCAGGGACCTTTCGCATCCCCCGGAAGGCGAATTTCCGGGCCTTTGGGCCATATGCGATTGCCCTGCGATGGCAGGGGACGCCCTCCAACGCCGGGAACATGATCCGCAGCCGCTCCGATGGCGTATCGATCTAGGTGTTTGAGAGGAGCAGAGAATGAAAACCGTTTATCGCGCCGTCATGGATTCCAGCGTCAACCCGCTGCGAGCACTGCCGGCGGCCCAGAGATTTCAGCTCATGCTGTTCCTCAGCATCATGTGGACCAACATCTTCTGCGTGAGCGCCGGGGCATGGATGTGGTACGGCGAACTGATCGTGTTCCACGTACTTGTCCTGGCCGGCATCGTCATCACCGGCCTGGTCTTCCGGCAGGCCTCGAGAACTTCTGCTTACCGCAGCTACCGCCATTATCCGTTGAAGGATGGCACTGCCCGCTATGACGATGTCTGGGGCGGCTAGATCCGGCCCCCGGGGGACATCGACGTCGGAAGTCCGCGTGCATGATGCCGACGGCATCATCACGATCACGGATGCGAATACGACGATTGCCTACTGTCGCTACGATTGTTCCGGAGAGATCGAGTACCTGTTTGTCAGTTCGCCGTTCCGGCGCCAGGGCTACGCCGGGCGGATCCTGGAACTCGTCGAGGAGCGACTGGGGACCGGACTCCGCTTCAACCCGCCGATCAGCCCGCTGGGGCGGCACGTCGTCGACGCCTACAGCCGACGCTGCACCAGCGCCGATAAGAGCGAGAAGGAAGTGACGTTGCGACTCGTGGTGCGCGACGAACGAGCGGCCGGGTGCAGGACATGAAAATGGGCTCCGGGAATGCCGATGGCGATGCGCTCCCCGCGGGAGGCATCGCAATCGTTATCGGCTCGTCGGGAGGTATCGGCAGCGCGTTGCTTGGGCGCCTGTCATCGCAACCCCGCTTCAGCGCCGTGCTGGGGCTTGGACGTGGAAGCTCACCGCCGCTCGACCTGACGGACGAAGAGAGCATTGCTGGAGCGGCTCGCCATGTCGCCGGCCTCGGGGGAGACGTGCGCCTGATCATCGATGCCAGTGGAATCCTCCACGGCGACGGTCTGTCACCCGAAAAGAGCTGGCGCGATCTCGATGCGGCTCAGATGGCCAGGGCCTTCGCCGTGAATGCCATCGGCCCTGCCCTGCTGATGAAGCACTTCCTGCCGTTGCTGCCGCGTCAGGGGCGGTCGGTGTTCGCCACGCTGTCGGCCAGGGTCGGCAGCATCGGCGATAACCGGCTGGGTGGATGGTACAGCTACCGAGCGTCGAAGGCGGCCCTCAATCAGTTCGTGCGCACGGCGGCCATCGAACTCGGCCGCCGCCAGCCGGCCGCCCTTTGCGTGGCACTGCATCCCGGGACCGTGGCAACATCGCTCTCGTCGCCTTTCGTCAAGGCGGGTCTCGACGTGCAGACGCCCGACCAGGCGGCCAGGCGTCTGCTCGACGTGATCGATCGCCTTCCGCCCGGGAGCAGCGGTGGCTTCTTCGATCACCGCGGCGATCCGGTGCCATGGTGACCGCGCTCCAGGTCATCGATGCGGCAAGCGGCTATTCGCGCTTATCCGCTACATTGATGCCCATGACCTTCTTGGCCGGGAACTTCTTGAACGTGCCAAGGTGCCCGCGCATGCCGAGCTGGAAGGCCTCGACGTAGGCGAGCTTGCGCGTCAGGTAGTTGTGCTGCTCTTTCGGATCCAGATAGAGATTGAACAGCTTCGGATACGCATAGCGCTCCAGTACGCCCGTGAACCCACCCGTGCCGAACGCGTCTGTCGCGTTGTCGCTGGTGGCCGACAGCACCATCTTGTATTCGCCGCAGCGCAGGCCCGAGAAGGTCTGGCTCAGCCAGTAGTAGTGGTACTTGCGGTTGGACAGGCCGTCGGGCGCCAGCAGGAACGAGCTCTGGTCGATGCCGTCGATGTAGCGGTCGGACGGCAACAGGTCGGAGGCTCCGGCCAGGCCGAGCGCGGTCGGCACGATGTCGTTGAAGTCGAACAGCCCGTCGCTCTGGCGGCCGGCCTCGATCGTGCCCGGCCAGTACATCAGGCCGGGCACGCGTACGCCGCCTTCCCAGGTCGAGCCCTTGGCGCAGCGGAACGGCGTGAAGGCCGCGTCCGGCCAGGTCTCCATGTGCGGGCCATTGTCGGACGAGATGAAGATCAACGTATCCTCGAGCTGGCCCGACTTGCGCAGCGCCTCGACAAGGCGGCCCATGATCTCGTCGAGTTCGAGCAGCGTGTCCTTGTAGGGATGTTTCGCCGGCGATTTGCCGAGAAACTTCTCGTTCGGATAGTTGTCGAAGTGGGCGCCGCGCGTGCAGTGATAGAGCAGCCACGGCTTGTCCGACTTGGCCTGCTTCTCGATGAACGCCTCGGAATACTTGCACCACTTCTCGTCGAGTTCGGAGAGGACGGGGATGGTCACCTCCTCGACGTTGGTCAGTTCCTTGCCCTTGGTCGCGTGCACGAAGCAGCGGTTGAAGGGCATGTTCTTGATCCACTCGGTGCGCGCCGCCGAATAGACGATCTCCGGGAAGAAGTGCGGGTCGCGCCACTCGGTGTACATGTCCGACACGGAGAGGAAGCCGTAGAAATCGTCGTAGCCGACATGCTGCGGCTGGCTCTCCACGTTCTCGCCGAGGTGCCACTTGCCGACGGCCTGCGTGGTGTAGCCGGCCTGGCTCAGCAGCATGGGCAACGTGATCTCGCCCTGCAGGCCGCCGGGCTCGCCATACATCGGCGGGCGGTGCAGCCCGTGCCGGTTGGGTACGCGCCCGGTGTGCAGGGTGGCGCGCGAGGGTGAGCAGGAAGGTTCGGAATAGCAGGAGGTGAGCTGCAGGCCGCCACGCGCGATCTTGTCGAAGTTGGGCGTCGGCGCGCCCACGGCGACGCCGCCGCCATAGCAACCGAAGTCGCCCCAGCCGACATCGTCCATCAGGTAGATCAGGATGTTGGGCTTCTTCTTGCGCGCCGCGATCTTCCGCGCCGCGGCGTCGATGTCGGCCTTGTGCATGAAGCGGGGTTCGAGATGGTCTGCCGTCCGCACGGTCTGCGTCGCGATGGCGTCGAACGAAGTCATGTTTCCTCCACGTGATTTTGGCGAAAGCTACTCGCTCGCAGCGTCTGTGGCGATCGCGCGGGCGAGCGCGTTGAGCGGCGCGTCGAAGCGAGCGCCGGCCGTGGCCTCGCTCATCGCCGAAAGGACGAAGCGCATCGAGATGCAACCCAGAACGCGATCGCGATTGCGGATCGCGACCGCGATGCCCTGCAGCCGGCCCGGCCGCGGCGGCACCGCGAAGGCATGACCGTCGCGCCGGATGCGGGCAAAGGCCGCCGCGAGCTTGGCGTCGTGACGCACGCCGAGATCGCGCAGGATGGCGCGGCGCTCGTCGTCGGACGAGAAGGCGAGCCAGGCGCGCCCCAATGCCCCCGACAGGATCGGGCTGCGGCGGTCCAACGCGGTGCGCTCGAACGACATCGGGCTTTCTGCGGCGGTCGAATAGCGGATCGTGATCTCCCGGTGGCGGATCGAGCCGAGATAGAGTGGCCAGCCGTGCGTCTGAGTGAATCGGTGCATATGCGGCGCGGCCGCGTCGACGAAATGATCGATGAAGCGGATACCCTGGGCGAGGCCCAGCACGCGATCGGTCAGCCGATAGCCGATATGACGGGAAACCTGGGTTGCGTATCCCAACTCGACCAGCGTGTTGAGCAGGCGTGCGACGGTAGGACGAGGAAGGCCGGTTTCTTCGGCCAGGACCGCGACCGTGCCGTGAGGCCGCCGGCTCAAGGCCTCGAGGATCGTGAAACTGCGGCGGACGGGCTCGATGGCCATGTCGACAACGATAGTCCGTAATACGGATTATGTCGACTTAGGCCCGGCGGAGCGTCGCGAAAGAGGTTATTCCTTCTCCATAAGAAAAGACGAGGAAACATGTTCGGCAGGCGACAATTGGGCATTGCGTTGGGTGCCGCGGCCGTCGCGGCGCCAGCCATCGTGCGCGCGCAGAAGTTTCCGTCCGGCCGGGTCACCATGGTCGTGCCGTTTCCGGCCGGCGCGGCGACCGACATCAGCGCCCGCGTCTACGCCGAGCGCCTTTCGTCGCTGTGGGGCCAGCCCGTCGTGATCGACAACAAGGGCGGCGGCAATGGCATTCCGGCCGCTGAGTCGGTGGCGCGTTCCAGGCCGGACGGTCTGACGCTCTTTGCCACCTCGGCCATGACGCAGGTCGTCAATCCGGCGATCTACGACAAGCTCCCCTACGATCCGATCGCCGACTTCGCGCCGATCTCGCGCATGGGCACCTCGCCCTTCGTGCTTCTGGTCGACAGGAACAGTCCGATCAATACGGCGGCGGAGCTGACGGCGAGGCTGAAGGCCGAGCCCGGCAAGCACAATTACGGCGCCGGAGCGTTGCCCGCGCGCGTCGCCTCGGAACTCTACAAGATGGCGGCGGGCGTCGACGCGGTCTACGTCGGCTACAAGAGCAACCCGCAGGCCATTCCCGATGTGCAGAGCGGATTGCTCACCTTCATGATGATCGACACGGTCAATGCCAAGATCGCGATGGACCGCGGCGCGCTGAAGGGATTGTTCGTCACCGACAGCGAACGCTACGCGGCCGTGCCCGGGATGCCGACGGCCGCCGAAGCGGGTCTTCCTGACGTTCTGCTGACAACCTGGACGGGCTTCTATGCGCCGAAGGGAACGCCGGCGGAGATCGTGAACCGGATCAACGCCGACCTCTACACGGTGGCCGCAATGCCGGAAGTCATCGAGCGACTGGCGGCGCTGGGCGGCACGCCGAAGCTGATGCGTCCGGCCGAGTTCGCCGCGTTCACCAGCGCCGAGAAGGAGCGCTGGGGCCAGATCATTCGTCGTGCCAACATCAAGGTGGAGTAGGAAAGAGCCATGCAGGGATCCCTGAACGCCAACGCCGGTCCGCGCTACCGGCACAATGCCGACGAAAGCGCTCCCTATGAGACGATCACAATCGACAAGCTGACGCCGATCATCGGCGCCGAGGTCGGCGGCGTCGATCTCAGCAAGCCGCTCTCCAACCGGCAGCAGGACGAGCTTCATCGCGCGCTCGCCGAAAACCTCGTCATCTTCTTCCGCGACCAGCACATCAGCCAGGATCAGCACCTCGCCTTCGGCCGCCTGTTCGGCGATCTCCACACACATCCCGCGGCGCCGAGCGAACCCGGCAAACCCGAACTGATGATCATCCATGCCGACAGGGATTCGCCGCGCGCGAACGGCGAGGGCTGGCATACCGACGTGAGCTGCGATCTCGAGCCGCCAATGGGCAGCATCCTCTATATCAAGAAGTGCCCGCCCAAGGGCGGCGACACCCTGTTCGCCAGCATGTATGCCGCCTACGAGGCGCTGTCGGATCGCATGAAGACCTATCTCGACGGGTTGACCGCCGTGCATGACGGCGAGTCGGTCTATCGCGGCCTCTACAAGAACTTCAACGTCGTCGACAAGCCGGAGTATCCGCGTGCGATCCATCCGGTGGTGCGCACCCATCCGGTGACCGGCAAGAAGGGCCTCTACGTCAATCGCGGCTTCACCCGTACGCTGGTCGGCCTGCCGCGCGACGAGAGCGACGCGATCCTGCGCTATCTCTACGAACATATGGAAAATCCGCTCTTCCAGTGCCGCTTCCGCTGGCAGGAGAATTCCATCGCCTTCTGGGACAATCGCTGCGTCCAGCACCGGGCGATGTGGGACTACTGGCCGCACACTCGCAGCGGCAACCGGGTCACGGTGGCAGGCGACAAGCCTTACTGATACTCATGGGGCGTGCTGGTCATCTTCGATTGCGACGGCGTGCTGGTCGACAGCGAGCCGCTCGCTAACACCTGCTTTGCCCGCGCGCTCCAGCGCGAGGGCCTCGACTGGAACGTCGAGGAGACGATGCGGCGCCTGATGGGCCGCTCGATGAAATCCTGTGTGGAGATCGTCGAAGGAGAGCTGGGGCGGGACTTGCCGGCCGATTTTGTCGAGCGCCTGCAGGTCGACACCTTGCAGGCCTTTCGAGACGCGCCGCTGCGGACCGTGCCGGGTGTCGTCGAGGCGATCGACGCGATCGAGGCGGCGGGAATCGACACCTGTGTCGCCAGCTCGGGCAGCCTCGACAAGATGCGGGTCACGCTCGGGATCACCGGTCTGTGGGCGCGCTTCGAGGGCCGCATCTTCAGCTCGAGCCAGGTGCCGCGCGGCAAGCCGTTTCCCGATCTCTTTCTTCACGCCGCGATACAGTTGAACGTGCAGCCTTTCGCCTGCTCGGTGGTCGAGGATTCGCTGCCCGGCATCCAGGCGGCGCGCGCCGCCGGCATGCGCGCGCTGGCCTATGTCGGTGCGACATACAGCGACGCCGCGGCATTGCAGGCGGCGGGCGGCCGGACCTTCGAGGCGATGTCGTCGTTGCCGATGCTGGCGTGGTCCGGGTCATGAGCATGACCGGCTCCTGGTCGATGGGCGCGGGCAAGGGCGAGCGCATCGTCGTCGTCGGCGCCGGCATGGCGGGCCTCGTCGCGGCGCGTCTGCTGCACGATTCCGGCTTCGTCGTCAGCGTGCTCGAAGCGCGCGGACGCATCGGCGGCCGCGTCTGGACGGACGATCGCGTCGGCGCACCCGTCGATCTCGGCGGCTCCTGGGTGCATGGCGTCGAAGGCAATCCGCTCACGCTTTGGTGCAGGAAACTCGGCGTCGAGCTGGTCGAGTCGGAGGGCGACCGGCTGTTGATCGACAAGCGCGCAACCTCGCCGACCCGAGAGGGCCAGCGCCGCCGCGCGATCATGGGACGGCTCGCCTTCAAGGCGGCCATCGAGTGGTCAGGCTGGAAGAGCAAGGCGCTGACCCGCGTTCGCGGTCCGCGCTCGATCTCGGTACGCGAAGCGGTCGAGCCGTTGCTGACCGCATCATGGTTGCCGGAAATCGATCGACTGGTGGTGGCGACCTTCGTCGAGATGAGCGAGGGCGTGCAGAGCGCGCCGTGGGAGGCCGTGGCGGCGGAGGAGTGGTTCCCGACCGAAGGCCTCGACCGCAACGCCCTTCCCAGGGGTGGCTTCAGGTCGCTGCTCGACGACGTGTCGCGCGGGCTCGACATCCGTACCGCCGTGGCGGTCGAGCGGATCGTCTGGAAGGGCGATGGGGTGACGGCGATCCTGCAGAACGGCGAGCGCATCGAGGCGGACCGCGCGGTGGTCGCCGTACCGGTCGGGCTGCTGCGCGCCGGCCTGCCGGCGCTCGACCCCGCACCGCCGGAGCTGCAGCGTACGGCCATCGGCCGCATCGGCTATGGAGCCGGCGTCCTCGGCAAGATCTACCTGCGCTTCCCGCGCCGCTTCTGGCCGGAGTCGCCGAAATGGTTCGGCCGCCTGCCTGACTCGCCGGTGCGGCGCGGCAGCTTCAACACCTGGGTCAGTCACGAGCAGGAGACCGGGCTGCCGATCCTGCTCAGTTTCTGCAACGGCCATACTGCGATCCATCTCGACCGCGAGGCGAGCGACCGCGAGGTGGTCGACGTCGCCATGAGATCGCTGCGCGCGATGTTCGGCGACGACGTTCCCGAGCCGGAAGCGATGGTCTTCCCGCGCTGGCTGAGCGATCCCTGGTCGCGCGGCGGCTATTCCTATCCCGGCGTCGGCAGCGATCCCGACGATTGCACCGCCCATGCGCGGCCCCTGGGCGATCGCGTGTTCTTTGCGGGCGAAGCCACCGAGCCGGTCGAATACGGCACGGTACATGCGGCACTGTGGTCCGCCGAACAGGCCGCCGGGACGATCTTCGGCCTCGCCACCGGGACGGCTGCTTCGCGCGCCGCGCGACCCTGGGCGGGCGCCCGGACTGGCGCGGGAAAGCACAATGGGCGATAAGCCCCTATGACCCTCGCCAATGTTCTTTTCGTCCTCGTGCTGGTGTCGGCTTTCGCCACGCTCGGGACGCTGTTTGCCGGCCTGATCAACATGAGCCGCAACCAGGATGGCAACATCGAAGGCAGTCGCCGCAGCAACCGCATGATGTGGTGGCGCGTGCGTCTGCAGCTCCTCACGGTCGTGCTGATCCTCCTCTGGTACCTCGCGAGCAGGAGCTAGGCGATGGCCGTCACCCTCAACCGCATCTACACGCGCGGCGGCGACACCGGAAAAACCTCGCTCGGCCGCGGCGAGCGCGTGGACAAGCACGATATCCGCGTCGAAGCCTACGGCACGACCGACGAAGCGAATTCGGTGATCGGCCTTGCGCGCAATGCCATCGCGCGCGCCGGCGCCAACGATCCGCGCCTCGCCGAGGCCGACGCGATGCTGGCCCGCATCCAGAACGACCTGTTCGATCTGGGTGCCGACCTCTGCACGCCCGAAGACAGGACGAAACCAGACGAGCCGGCGCTGCGCATCGTGGCGTCGCAGGTCGAGCGCCTCGAGCACGAGATCGATGCGATGAATGCCGAGTTGCAGCCGCTCAAGTCTTTCATCCTGCCCGGCGGCAGCGAGGCCGCCTCCTGGTTGCATCTCGCGCGGACGGTGTCGCGGCGCGCCGAGCGTTGCATGACCCATCTTGCGGCGGAGCAGGCGATCAATCCGGAGGCGATCAAGTATATCAATCGGCTGTCGGACCATCTGTTCGTGCTGGGCCGCCGGCTCAACGACAATGGCGCGGCAGATGTGCTGTGGGTGCCCGGTGGCGCGCGTTAGTCTGCCCAAGCTGTTGAAAGATTGAGGAAAAAGCTTTCACCCTGCGATTTTGTGCAGTGCGCCATAGCCTTGACATGATCGGGGCAACAACCCTACACGAAATCCCCTTCGCCGGACGGGTCAGTCCGGCCGCAACTCACCGATAGGCGCAACGCGATGAAAGTGCTGGTCGCGGTCAAGCGGGTCATCGACTACAACGTCAAGATCCGCGTAAAGGCCGACAATACGGGTGTCGAGACGGCTAACGTCAAGATGTCCATGAATCCCTTCGATGAGATCGCCGTGGAAGAGGCGATCCGCATGAAAGAGAAGGGCGCCGCGACCGAAATCATCGCCTTTTCCGCCGGACCGGCCCAGTGCCAGGAGACGATCCGCACCGCGCTCGCGATGGGCGCCGATCGCGGCATCCTCGTGCAGACCGACGTCGAACTGCAGCCGCTGGCCGTCGCCAAGCTGCTGAAGGCAGTGGTCGACAAGGAGCAGCCCGGCCTGGTGATCGTCGGCAAGCAGGCTATCGACGACGATTCCAACGCCACCGGCCAGATGCTGGCCGCGCTGCTCGGCTGGTCGGTCGGCACCTTTGCCAACAAGCTCAACGTCGCCGACGGCTCGGTCGAGGTGAAGCGCGAGGTCGACGGCGGCCTCGAGAACATCAAGATCAAGATGCCGGCGGTGATCACCACCGATCTGCGCCTGAACGAGCCGCGCTACGCCTCGCTGCCGAACATCATGAAGGCGAAGAAGAAGCCGATCGAAACGCTGGCGCCGGACGCGCTGGGTGTCGACGTCGCGCCGCGTCTCAAGACGCTGAAGGTGGAAGAGCCGCCCAAGCGCAAGTCGGGCATCAAGGTGAAGACCGTCGCGGAGCTGGTCGAGAAGCTGCGCAACGAAGCGGGAGTGATCTGAGATGGCTGTCCTCGTTGTCGCCGCGCATGACGGCAAGACCGTTCGCGCCAATGTCGCCAACGCCGTAGCGGCTGCGACCCAGATGGACGCCGAAGTCCATGTCCTGGTGGCCGGCAGCAACGCTGGCGAGGCCGCCAAGTCGGCGGCCGCGATCGAGGGTGTCGCCAAGGTGCTGCAGGCCGAGGACGCGGCCTACGCCAACTGGCTGGCCGAAGACATCGCACCCCTCGTGGTCAAGCTCGCCCCGGGCTACAGCCACGTCGTGATGGCCGCCGATTCGGTCGGCAAGAACATCGCCCCGCGCGTCGCGGCCCTGCTCGACGTCGCGCAGGTCTCCGAGGCGATCAAGGTCGTCTCGCCCGACACCTTCGTGCGCCCGATCTACGCGGGCAACGCGATGGCGACGGTGCAGAGCACCGACAAGATCAAGGTCGTCACCGTTCGTCCGACGAACTTCAAGGCGGGCGCAGGCGGCGGTTCGGCCGCGATCGAGCAGATCGCCGGCACGGGCAGCGCGGGCCTCTCGTCCTTCGTCGGCGCCGAGCTCTCCAAGAGCGAGCGTCCCGAACTCACCAGCGCCAAGATCGTCGTCAGCGGCGGCCGTGGGCTGCAGAGCGGCGAGAACTTCAAGATGCTCGAGACCCTGGCCGACAAGCTCGGCGCCGGACTCGGCGCCAGCCGCGCCGCGGTCGACGCGGGCTATGTGCCGAACGACTATCAGGTCGGGCAGACCGGCAAGGTGGTCGCTCCCGACCTCTACATTGCCATCGGCATCTCCGGCGCCATCCAGCATCTCGCCGGCATGAAGGACAGCAAGACGATCGTGGCGATCAACAAGGACGAGGAAGCCCCGATCTTCCAGGTGGCCGACTACGGACTCGTGGGCGATCTGTTCCAGATCATCCCCGAGCTCACCGCCGCGATCGACAAAAAGTAAAGTAACCCGAGGACACCCATCATGATCAAGCGCATCGGCGTCATCGGTGCCGGCCAGATGGGCAGCGGCATCGCCCATGTCTGCGCGTTGAAGGGCTTCGACATCCGTCTCGCGGATCTCGACCAGGCGCATCTCGACAAGGGCCTCGATGCGATCGGACGCAACATGGACCGCCAGATCGGCCGCGGCATGATCCGTCCGGAAGACAAGGACTCGGCACTCAACCGCATCTCGACATCCACCGACTACAAGGCCTTCGCCGATTGCGACCTGATCGTCGAGGCGGCGACCGAGAACGAGGCGGTCAAGCGCGAGATCTTCAAGAAGGTCTGCGAGGGCCTGCCGGCCAACGTCCTGCTCGCCACCAACACCTCGTCGATCTCGGTGACGAGGCTCGCCGCCGTCACCGACCGGCCCGGCAAGTTCATGGGCATGCACTTCATGAACCCGGTCCCGCTGATGGGCCTGGTCGAGCTGATCCGCGGTATCGCCACGGAGGAGGAGACCTTCCGCACGGTGCGCGAGGTCGTCGTCAAGCTCGACAAGAAGCCGGTCAATGCCGAGGACTTCCCGGCCTTCATCGTGAACCGCATCCTGCTGCCGATGATCAACGAAGCGGTCTATGCGCTCTACGAAGGTGTCGGCAACGTCGAGGCGATCGATACCGG
>JABMNB010000636.1 GCA_013205335.1 Rhodospirillales bacterium | reverse complement strand
CTGCTGCCGATGATCAACGAAGCGGTCTATGCGCTCTACGAAGGTGTCGGCAACGTCGAGGCGATCGATACCGGCATGAAGCTCGGCGCCAACCATCCGATGGGCCCGCTCGAGCTGGCCGACTTCATCGGCCTGGATACCTGCCTGTCGGTGATGCAGGTGCTGCACGAGGGCCTGGCCGATTCGAAGTACCGGCCGTGCCCGCTGCTCGTGAAGTACGTCGAGGCCGGCTGGATCGGCCGCAAGGTCAAGCGCGGCTTCTACGACTATTCCGGCGAGCGCCCGGTTCCCACGCGCTAGGGCCTCGTTGGTGACCAGCGCTCTCTTCCGTCCCTTCGCCACCAAATCGCTTTCACTGGCCAACCGGCTGGTGATGGCGCCGATGACGCGCTCGAAGAGCCCCGACAGCGTGCCCGGCGCCGACGTGGCGGCCTACTATCGGCGGCGCGCCGAGGGCGGTGTCGGGCTGATCGTCACCGAAGGCACGACGGTCGACCGGCTGGCCGCTTCCAACGACACCAACGTGCCCGACTTCCATTCGCCGGCGAGCCTGGCGGGCTGGCGGCGCGTGGTCGAGGAAGTGCACGCCGCCGGCGGCAAGATCGCCCCGCAGCTCTGGCACCAGGGCATGATGCGCAAGACCGGCACCGGCCGTAACCCCGAGGCGCCGTCCGACGGACCGTCGGGCCTGTCTGCGTCGGGCAAGCAGGTCGGCCCGGCGATGAGCGACGCCGACATTGCCGACACGATCGACGCCTTTGCCCGCGCCGCAGGTGTCGCCCAGGAGATCGGCTTCGACGCCGTCGAAATCCACGGCGCGCACGGCTATCTGATCGACCAGTTCTTGTGGGAAGGCGCGAACAGGCGCAGCGATGCGTGGGGCGGCGACTTCGTGCAGCGCACGCGCTTCGCCGCCGACATCGTGAAGGCGATCCGGGCGCGCGTCGGCGAGGCCTATCCGATCATCTTCCGCTTTTCGCAGTGGAAGCAGCAGGATTTCACGGCGCGGCTGGCGCTGACGCCGGACGAGCTGGCGCGGTTTCTGGAGCCGCTGACGGCCGCCGGCACCGACATATTCCACTGCTCGACCCGCCGCTTCTGGGAGCCCGAGTTCGAGGGCTCGACCCTCAACCTCGCGGGCTGGACCAGGAAGCTCACCGGCAAGCCCACCATCACCGTGGGCTCCGTCGGCCTCAAGGGAGCGGATTTCGTGCAGACGTTCCGGACGCGCGAGGATTCCGAGATCGGCGACCTGGGCGAGCTCGAAGCCAGGCTCGAACGGGACGAGTTCGATCTCGTGGCCGTCGGGCGCGCACTGCTGGCCGATCCGCACTGGGCGATCAAGGTGCGCGAAGGCCGCTTCTCCGACCTCGCGCCATTCTCGGCTTCATCGCTGGCGACCCTGACGTAGCATTCCTCTCCCACAAGGGAGACGATGCATGCGCAAGACCTTCAAGCCTCTCGTCGCGGCCACCGTGCTCGCCGGCCTGCTGCTGCCCTTCGCGCCCGCCGAGGCGCAATGGGTGTTCGTGGCCCGCAAGGCCCTGGGCCGCATCCACCAGATGACCGAGGGCCAGCAGAACGGCTGCGCCGGTTACGATTTTGCGACGGTGATCCTCGACGCATCGGCCGACAGGGTCTTCGCGGTGGCGCTCGACCACGCGCGCAGGAACTCGGCGGTCCGCATTCTCATGCAAGACCCCGGCGCCCGGCGGTTGCAGATCGCCGAAGGAGACCGCATGGCGACTCTGAACGTGGTGCCGTTCAACGACGACGTCTCGCAGCTCATGATCGCGGGCCACGCTGGCCAGGGAGAGAGTTCGACGGCGCCGATCATCGTTCAGGCCGTACTTCGCATCTGCAAGGAGCTGAACAAGCACTGCGAGCTGGGCGGCTAGCGAGCACTGTGTGCGGGGCACTGGTTGCCCGGCCCTCACGTCGGAAGCGTCAGCCGTTGCCCATCGCCGCTTTCATCAGGGCGATCGATTCCGGCATGTCCCAGTCGGCATCGCCTTCGATGCGGCCGAGTTCGCGGCCCTTGGCATCGACCAGGATGGAGGTCGGCAGCAGGGTGACGTCGAGCCCCTGCATCGTCTTGCGGCCTTTGTCGAAATAGATGCCGAGGTTGGCGAGCTTCTGGTCCTTGTAGAAGGGCGCGACCTTGGGCCTGGATGGGCCGTCGATCGACAGCGGCACGACCAGGTACTTGTCCCTGGGCAGCGCCGCCTGCAGGCGGTCGAGGCTCGGCATTTCCTTCACGCAGGGCGCGCACCAGGTCGCCCAGAAGTTCAGCAGCAAGACCTTGCCGCGCAGGTCGCTGAGCTTGATCGGCTTGTCGTCGGCGCTCTGGATCTCGAGGTCGGGCAGGGGCTTGGGCGCCGCGGCCAGCTTGAAACGCTTCATGGCGCCCTTGGCCATGTCCGGCTTCACGCCCGCCAGGCTCGGTGTGGCCGTGGCGGGGAGCGCCACCGCCGCCAGGGCGCCGCAAAGAATGTAGCGCCGGCCAAGGAGGAAATTGGGGACAGGATGTGCCATAAGCCGCGTTCCTAAAAGCATATATGGCTGAATTCATGGCACGAAAGAACACGACTGCGCGAGCTGCCAATCGTCGCTCCAACCCGATGTGGGGCGGCCGCTACAAGCTCGGCCCCGCTGAAATCATGGAGAAGATCAACGCCTCCATCGGTTTCGACCGGCGGCTCTACGCGCAGGACATCGCCGGCTCCGTGGCACACTGTGACATGCTGGTGGCCCAGGGGATCCTTACGGCCAAGGACGGCCGCGCCATCAAGCGCGGGCTGGCCCAGGTCAAGGCCGAGATCGAAAGCGGCAAGTTCAAGTTCTCGACCAAGCTCGAGGACATCCATTTCAACGTCGAACAGCGGCTGACGGACATCATCGGCCCGACCGGCGGGCGGCTGCACACCGCGCGCTCGCGCAACGACCAGATCGCGCTCGACGTGCGCCTCTGGGTGCGCGACACGATCGACAAGGTCGAGGCGATGCTGCAGGATCTGCAGGCCGCGCTGATCGACCGTGCCGACGAGTATTCGGCCACCATCATGCCGGGCTTCACTCACCTGCAGACCGCCCAGCCGATCACCTTCGGCCATCACCTGATGGCCTATGTCGAGATGATCGGCCGCGACCGCAGCCGCTTTGCCGACTGCCGCGCGCGTCTCAACGAATCACCGCTGGGCGCCGCGGCGCTGGCGGGCTCGCCGCACCCGATCGATCCGCGCAAGACCGCGAAGGCGCTGGGCTTCGATCGGCCGATGGCCAATTCGCTCGACGCCGTGTCGGACCGTGACTACGTCATCGAGTTCATCGCCGCCGCCTCGACGACGGCCGTGCACCTGTCGCGCCTCTCCGAAGAGATCGTGATCTGGTGCTCCGCGCCGTTCCGATTCATCTCGCTGTCGGATGCCTTCACGACCGGCAGCTCGATCATGCCGCAGAAGCGCAACCCCGACGCCGCCGAGCTGACGCGGGCCAAGGTCGGCCGCATCGTCGGCGCCTTCGTGGCGCTCTGCACCATCCTGAAGGGCCTGCCGCTGACCTACGGCAAGGACATGCAGGAGGACAAGGAGCCGCTGTTCGACGCCGCCGATTCGCTGGAGCTGGGGATCGCGGCGATGACCGGCATGGTGCGCGACCTCAAGGCCAACCCGGAGCGCATGCGTGCCGTGGCCTCGGCCGACTACTCCGTGGCGACCGATCTGGCCGACTGGCTGGTACGCAAGGTCGGCCTGCCGTTCCGCCAGGCCCATCATGTGACCGGCCGCCTCGTCGGCATCGCCTCGGACAAGGGCGTCGACCTCGACAAGCTGTCGCTGCAGGAGATGCAAGCGGTGGAGCCGAAGATCGACCAAACCGTCTATCGCGTGCTGACCGTCGAGGCGTCGGTCAATGCCCGCAAGAGCCTGGGCGGCACCGCACCCGCCAATGTCGAGCGGGCGGTCGGGCAAGCACGCCGTCGCTTCCTGGGCAAGGCGGGGGGACGCGGACGATGAGCTTCTTCGCTTACAGGGACGGCGAGATGCACGCCGAGGGCGTGACCCTCGCCGCGATCGCCGCGCAGGTCGGGACGCCTTTCTACTGTTATTCCGCCGCGGCTCTGCGCGCCGGCTGGCAGGAGTTCGCCGACGGCATCAAGGGTATGAACGCCAGCGTCGCCTATGCGATGAAGGCCAACAGCAACCTGGCCGTCATCCGCCTGTTCGGCGAGATGGGGGCAGGGGCCGACATCGTGTCGGTGGGGGAGATGAAGCGGGCGCTGGCCGCCGGCATCCCTGCGAAGCGGATCATCTATTCCGGCGTCGGCAAGAAGCCGTCGGAGCTGATGGCTGCACTCGAAGCCGGCGTCGGGCAGATCAACGTCGAGAGTTCGGCCGAGCTCGAGACACTGAATGCCGTCGCCGGCCAGCTCGGCCTGAAGGCCGACATCACCATTCGCGTGAACCCGGACGTCGATGCCAGGACCCACGCCAAGATCACCACGGGGCGCAAGGAGAACAAGTTCGGCATCGATATCGACCTCGCCCGCGAGGCCTTTGCACTGGCCGGGCGGCTGCCGAACCTCAACGTCGTCGGCGTGGCCATGCATATCGGCTCGCAGCTCACCTCGCTCACGCCCTACCGCGACGCCATCGTGCGGGTTCGCGAGCTGATCGCGCAGCTTCGCCAGGACGGCCACACGATCGACCGCTTCGACATCGGGGGGGGCCTGGGGATCGTTTATGCCGATGAGAAGCCGCCCTCGATCGCCGACTTCATGGCGGTCGTGGCGCGAGAGACCGAAGGTCTTGGCTGCGAACTGGCTTTCGAGCCGGGCCGGCGGCTGGTCGGCGAGGCGGGCGTCCTGGTGGGTGAGGTGATCCTCGTGAAGCCTGGATCCGCCAAGACTTTCGTCATCGTGGATGCGGCGATGAACGACCTCATCCGGCCCACGCTCTACGAAGCCTGGCACGATATTCTGCCGGTTCGCCAGCCACGCCCCGATGCCGCCACGATCCGTTGCGACATTGTCGGACCCATATGTGAATCCGGCGACTTCCTGGCGCAGAATCGTGATCTGCCGCCGCTGGCTGCCGGAGACCTCGTCATGATACGCTCGGCAGGTGCTTATGGGGCGGTGATGGCTTCCAGCTACAACAGCCGGCCGCTGGCGCCCGAAGTGATGGTGGATGGCACGAGGTTTGCGGTTACCCGACCGAGACCCACCGTCGAAGAGATGATTTCCGCCGAGCGGTTTCCGCCCTGGATGGAGCCGACAAAGGCCTGAACGAAAGGACGTCGATGGACGCCAGCCAGACCACCCCGACGATCCAGGCCCCCGGGCTGGGACGCAAGATCGGATTGGCGTGGGCGGCTTTGGCTTGGGAAGGCCTGTGGCCGCGCTTCGTACCGCTGCTCTCCTTCGTCGCGCTTTTCATCGCGGCTGCCCATCTCGACGTCTTCGCCGGCCTCGATCCGTGGGTGCATACGGGCATTCTGGGGGCCCTGGCACTCGCCTTCGCCGGCCTCGCCTGGTGGCGCCTGCGTGATTTCGCCTGGCCCGCGCGGGAGGCCGCGATCCGCCGTCTGGAGCGCGACAGCGACATTCCCCACCGGCCGCTGGCCGCCGTGCAGGACCATCTGGCGGCCGGCAATTCCGATCCAATGGCCATGGCGCTCTGGGAGGCTCACCGCCGCCGCGAGGCCGAACGGCTCGCCGGCCTGAGCAACCGGGCGGCTCGCCCGGGCCTCGCCGTCCTGGATACCTGGGCGCTGCGTTTCGTGCCGCTGCTGGCCCTCGTGGTCGCCATTGCCGTTGCGGGCGGCTGGCGCAGCGATCGCATGGCTGCCGCCGTGACGCCGGCCTTTCCGCCGCCGCCGCCGGTCGTCGCCAACCTGTGGATCGCGCCGCCGGCCTATACCGGTAAGCCGCCGGTCTATCTGGACATGGCCGAGCACGACAAGGTGCTGCGCGTGCCTGTCGGCAGCAAGATCGCGGGCTTCGTCGACGACGTGCGGGGCCGCAAGCCGCCGCAGCTCTCGATCGACGGCAAGACGACCGAATTCTCGACCGTCAGCAAGGGCAAGTATCAGGTCGAAGAGATCATAACCGAGGGCAAGCAGATCACCCTGCAGGCGCGCGGCGACGAGCAGGCGCGCTGGAAGCTCCACGTCATACCCGACCTCGCCCCGACCATCGACTTCGCCCGTCCGATCGGCGTCGACAAGTGGTCGACCAAGATCGAATACGTCGCCGGCGACGATTTCGGGGTGACGGGCGTTCAGCTCCAGATGCGGCTGCACGGCAGCGTGCTGGGCGACGACGCGCTGAGCAGCGACGAGGAGCCCGAAGTGCTGCGCATAGACCTGCCGATCGCGGGCAATTCCAGGAAGATCGCCGACACCTTCGTGCGCGACCTCACCAGCCATCCGTGGGCCGGCCTGAAGGTCACGGTGATGCTGTTCGCTACCGATGCGCTGGGCCAGAAAGGCCGCAGTTCGGTCGAGACGTTCCTGCTGCCCGAGCGTGTCTTCAACGATCCGACGGCGCGGGCACTCGTCGTGCTGCGCAAGGCGCTGACGCGCGATCCCAAGGGTTATCGCATCGATGTCGCCGACGGCATGCGCATGATCCATGCGAAACCAGAGAGCTATCGCGAGGACCCGGTCGTTCAGCTCGGCCTGCGAATCGGCTCGGTGCGGCTCGCTACGAACGACAACAAGGAGACGATCACCGACACGCAGAAGCTCCTTTGGGACCTCGCCATGCGCCTCGAAAGCGGCGCCACGTCGGACGCCGAGCGCGCCGTCGAGCAGGCCCGGCAGCAACTGCAGGATGCCATGCAGCGCCAGGCCGGCGACGAGGAGATCGAGAAGCTGATCCAGCAGCTCTACGACGCCATGGCGCGCTGGCAGCGCGAACTGGCCGAGAAGATGAAGGATCCCGAGGAGCGCCGCCGCATGGAAGAGCAGGCGGAGAAGATGGATCCGAACAGCACCATCACCGGCGACGACTTGCAGAAGATGCTCGACAAGATTCGCGAGATGGCGAAGAACGGCCAGCGCGAAGAGGCCAAGCGCCTGCTCGAGGAACTGCGCAAGATGATGGAGAACGCCACTCCGATGATGGCGAATCCCAACGGTCAGCAGCGCCCGCAGCAGGGCCAGCAAGGGCAGCAGGGGCAGGGCAGCCAGCAGGGCCGCGAGATGATGAACCAGCTCGACCGGCTGTCGCGACGGCAGAACCAGCTGCTGGGCGAGTCCGAGCGCGAGGGCCGCCAGCAGCAGGGTCAACGCGGCCAGCAGGGTCAACAGGGCCAGCAAGGTCAGCGCGGCCAGCAGGGCCAACAAGGCCAACAAGGCCAGGGTCAGCAGCCCGGTCAGGGGCAGGGTCAAGGCCAGGGCCAGGGCCAGTGGGGCGACCAGCAGCGCGGCCAGCAGGAGGGCCTGCGCGGTCAGCTCGGCGACTTGATGAAGAAGCTCGACGAGAACGGGCTGCAGATGCCGGAATCGCTAGGTCGCGCCGACCGTTCGATGCGCGATGCCGAGGACGCTTTGCGCCGGGGAGATCCCCGTGAGGCGTCGCGTGCGCAGCGCCGGGCGCTCGACAATCTGCAGCAGGGCATGGGCGACATGGCCGAGCAGATGCGCCAGCAGCGCGGTCCGGGCAATAACCAGGACATCGCCGAGATCGAGGAGCGCGAGCGTCGCAGTGAGGATCGCGATCCACTGGGCCGGTCCGACGGCAACTACGGCGACGCGATCGACTCCGGCGCCGACAAGGTGCCGCTCGAACTCGAACGTCAGCGCAGCCGCGAAATCCTCGACGAGTTGCGTCGCCGTGCCGGCGACCAGCTGCGGCCGAAGGAAGAACTCGACTACATCGACCGTCTGCTGAAGACTTATTAGGAAAACAGTCCGTCGTCCTGAGCGGCGCCGCCCGAAGGGCGGAGCAGTCGAAGGACCTCTTTTCCGGCGCACAATGTGTCGAAGGAAAAATATCCTTCGACTGCGCTGCGCTCGGGATGACGGGCTCTTGTTTCCGTCTTCGACGCCGGAGCGGCTACTCTGCCGTCTTCTCGACCACGCCGATATAGGGCAGGCCGCGGAAGCGGTGGGCCCAGTCGAGGCCGTAGCCGACCAGGAACTCATCGCCCGCCTCGAAGCCCACGAAGTCCGCGGCGAGCGCGATCCGACGCTTGCCCGGCTTGTCGAGCAGGGTACAGATCGACACCCGCCGGGCGCCGCGCTCTTCGATAAGCTTCTTGGCGAAGCTCAGCGTCAGGCCGGATTCCAGGATGTCGTCGACCAGCAGCACGTCGCGGCCGCGCACGTCGTCGACGATGTCGCGCACGATCTGGACACGGCCGCTCGTTTCGGTGCCGCCCGCGTAGCTCGACAGGGTGAGGAAATCCATCGACCAGTCGGCGCCGGCGCGGCTCAACGCCCGGATCAGGTCGGCGGCGAAGACGAAGCTGCCCTTCAGCACGGAGACCACCAGCGTGTCGGACTCGAGCTTGCCGGCGAGGTCGATCGCCATCTCCTCGACACGCGACGCGATCTCGGCGGCGGAGAAACGGATGGAGACGACCGGACGGTCGGATGTGGTGCGGTCGGGCATCGTTCTCTCGCCAGTTGGTCGCTAGTCGACGGTCGGTACGATGTTGGTCGCACCAGACGGGGGTTCGTCAAGCGGCAGGCTGAAGCTCATGCGCCCGCCCGGCGCGATCGGCCCCTCGACCAGCGCCATCGCGCGCTCGGCCAGAACCTGATCGCCGGCGCGGAAGACCAGCTTGAGCCGGCGGGTCGAGCCGGGTGCCGTGCCGGTGTTGATCAACTCGCCGGCAACGACATAGCGCCCATCGATCAGGTCGATCCTGGTGCGGGCCATATCTATTCCGACCTGCGCGCGCGCCGCGCTGGACGAGACGGGCGGCTCCCGCACGGCGTCGACGTTCAGTGTCGCGCGCCACGACGCCGGCAGGCGGGACTTGATCTCGCCGCGATAGGCATAGCCCGCTGCGCCGAAGAGGACGACGAAGACGATCGCGACGGCGATCCAGGTCCCCCAGTTCCTCGGGGGCGGCGGTGGCGTCGTGAGGGCCGGCAGACCGGTGACGTTTCCATGGACGGGTATAGACGGTCGGATGACGACGTCAGGCACCGCGCCGGCCGGCACTGGTGATGCCGACGACGAGGCGTCAACCGGCGGCGCGTCGGGCTCCTGAAACCAGCGATGGTTACAGCGGACGCATTGGACGGTACGGCCCGTCGGGCCTATCGCCGTCGGATCGACGGCATAGCGGGCATTACAATTCGAACAGGTAACTTGCATGATGAGCGGGGGTTGCCCCACCAGATGTGCTTTGCGCGGCGACACTAGGCCACTAAAACTTGGCATACAAGCAACACGTCGTTCACGCACACATTTGAAATGATTGGCCTCGGGCTGCGCTCGTTCTTCTTCAATGTCGGCTGGTACCTCGGCACGACGATCCTCGCGCTCGTCGGATCGCCGATCCTGCTGATGCCGCGGCGCTTCGTGGTCGGCTGGTCGCTCGTCTGGATCGACTTCTGCCTGTGGTGGCTGCGCATCACCTGCCGGCTGACCCATCGCATCGGCGGGCACGAAAACCTGCCGGTGGGGCCGGTCATCTTTGCCTGCAAGCATCAATCCTCCTGGGAGACGCTGGCCTTTTCACGGCTGTTCCCCGGCGCCGCCACCGTGATGAAACGTGAACTGGTCCTGATACCGATCGTCGGCTGGGCGATGGCAAAGGCGGGGAACATCGCCGTCGAGCGCGGCGACGGCGCCAAGGCGTTGCGCGGGCTGGTCAAACAGGCCAGGGCAACCCTGGCAGAAGGCAGGTCGATCCTGATCTTCCCGGAAGGCACCCGCGTGGCCGTCGGCGAAGAGCGCCCCTACCAGGTGGGAACGGCGGCGCTCTATCGCCAACTCGGCGTGCCCGTCGTCCCGGTCGCGCTCAACTCCGGCCTGTTCTGGGGGCGCCGCAAGTTCATAAAGCGGCCCGGCGTGATCGACGTCGAGATCCTGCCCGCGATCCCGCCGGGCCTGAGCCGGGACGTCTTCATGGCGACCCTGCGCGAACGCATCGAAGGGGCCACGGATCGGCTCGTCGCTGCAGCCCAACGGTAGGAACGAAAAAAGAACATACCTGTTGATGTCGACGGGCCTGCCGCCTACTTTTCAGGATGGAATGGGCACCCGTCTCCCAGCGGATATGGGACATGAAATACCGCTTCAAGAGCGCACCCGGCGGCAGCGCGGCGGCAACGCCTGACGCCGATCTCGACGCCACCTGGTGGCGTGTCGCCCGGGCCCTGGCGGCGCCCGAGCGCGACCCCGAACTCTGGGCCGGCCGTTTCCACGAGGCCCTTTCCGGCTTCAAGTTCCTGCCGGCCGGCCGCGTGATGGCCGGCGCCGGCACCGGGCGGTCGGTCACGCTCTTCAACTGCTTCGTGATGGGCACGATCCCCGACGACATGTCGGGCATCTTCGAGAACCTGCGCGAGGCGGCTCTCACCATGCAGCAGGGCGGCGGCATCGGGCACGATTTCTCGAGCCTTCGCCCGCAGGGCGCGCCCGTGGTGGGCGTCGGCGCCGACGCGTCGGGTCCCCTGTCATTCATGGATGTCTGGGACTCGATGTGCCGCACCATCATGAGCGCAGGCTCGCGGCGCGGTGCCATGATGGCGACCCTGCGCTGCGACCATCCCGACATCGAGGCCTTCATCGACGCCAAGCGAGATCCGAAACGGCTGCGCATGTTCAACGTCTCGGTGCTGGTTACCGACGCCTTCATGAAGGCGGTGGAGGACGATGCCGACTGGCCGCTGGTGTTCGGCGGCAGGACCTTCAGGACGGTCAAGGCCAAGGCGCTGTGGGAACGCATCATGCGCGCCACTTACGACGTGGCCGAGCCCGGCGTCATTTTCATCGACCGGGTGAACCGGCGGAACAACCTGCGTTATTGCGAGACCATCCAGGCTACGAATCCGTGCGGCGAGCAGCCACTTCCTCCCTACGGTGCCTGTCTCCTCGGATCGATCAATCTCGCGGCCTTGGTGAAGGCGCCGTTCACGCCGGAGGCGATGCTCGATGCCGAAGCGCTGGAGCGGCTGGTGCCGCTCGCCGTGCGCATGCTCGACAATGTGATCGACGTCTCGCGCTTTCCGCTGCCCCAGCAGGAGAAGGAAGCCAAGGCCAAGCGCCGGATAGGGCTCGGCGTGACCGGTCTCGCCGACGCGCTGATCTTCTGCGGCGTGCGCTACGGCTCGCCCGAGGCGGTTCGGCTGACCCGCGAGTGGCTGGGCGCCGTGCAGCGCCTTTCCTACATGGCGTCAGCCGACATCGCCGCCGAAAAGGGAAGCTTCCCGCTCTACGAGCGCGGCAAGTATCTCGCGGGCGAGACGATCCAGGCCCTGCCCGAGGAGGCACGAACGGCGATCGGCCGCTACGGCATCCGCAACGCGCTGCTGAACTCGATTG
>JABMNB010000635.1 GCA_013205335.1 Rhodospirillales bacterium | reverse complement strand
GGCCCGCCCCCGGCGGCGCGGCCTGACCGTCGATCCAGTGAGGAGCGGGTGTCGACAGGGCCGATCCACAGTGTCGGAGGCCCCGAATTGGCCCGTAGCGCGATCTTAGCGCACGTCTGGCGCGGCCCCGGTGCCACTCCTAAGAGAACGCGCCCACGGTGGATTTTCAAGGCCTTAGCGGCTGCCTCAGCCAGCGTGGGGCACGATCCCGAAGACCGCCAGGGCGCGCCCCGCTTCAGCGCGCCGGCCGGCGGCCCAGGCTGGCGAGCAGCCACGATGCACCCAGGCTTGACCCGCGCCAGCGATCCCGAGTGCCACGAACTGGTCGTGGGCGCGCTCGGCCTCGAAACACCATGAGCAGCGGCCCGCGTCGGGCGCCGTGGTGACCGGGTTCGCGTGGAGCCAGCCGTGCGCGCAGGCCCGATGGGCGCACGCCTCGGCTTCCGCCCTCGCCAGCCCGGCGTACTCGCCGACCGCGACGCGCTCCTCGAAGAACCGCCGCCAGTCAGCGGCGGCCCAGCCGTCCGCCGCCGGCCGCAGCCACGCCACGATCTCGGCCTTGTGGGACGCAATCCGCGCCAGCACGTCCGGCGGCGGCGCAGTCGCCGCCTCCAGCACGAGGTCGTCGCCTTCAATGCGAATCTCTACGCCAGCGGCACGGCCGGCCTCGACACAGCCGGCGACGGTCACAGTCGCGCGCTCCACCCCGGAGTTTTTCCAGGACCAGAATATGGGCGGGATTTTGCGTCCTTTGCGTCCGCACCGTCCGCCTCGTTTGTTTTCAATGAGTTAGCGCGGACGGTCGGAATCTCCCCCGGGCCGCTTGCGTCCGCGGTGCCATTTTGCGTCCGCGGGTTTGGCTCCGCTAAGTCATTGAAATAATGGGATTCTGCCGAGCCCGCGGACGGTGCGGACGGTGCGGACGCAAAATCCCGCCCATATTCTGCTCCGGGAAAAACGGTGAACGTCACCGTTCGCGACCGTGCCCGCCCCGCGCGCAAGAAGTCGACCCGAATACCAACCTTCCGCAGGTGGCTCCCCGCCCGCCGCAGCCGGCCAGACAGGGCGCGCGCGTTGACTGGCCAGTCCTTCGACTTCGAGACCCGCTCGCCCGCGACCTCGGCCAAGGCGGCCAGCGCCTCGGTCGCGCTCCCCGACCAAGTCGTGCGCTCCAGCATCAAAGCGCGCAACGCGACGGCCACCGGATCGCCGTCCAGCACGTTCTCGACCGACTCAGCGCGGTTAGCAGCATAAGACGTCATGAAGGTGCCGGCCGGCCAGATTGCGGTTTCGCAGGCCGTCGCCCATCTCGCGAAGTCGGCCATGCGAGGGAGCCGCTTCAGCCTTACGCCCGGGAGTGACTTCAGGCCATTGGCCAGCGCGCCCAGCAACGCGCCCATAATCTTCGGGCGCTCGGCCTCGAAGGCGGCCCACAATTCCGACTCGGGCCGGCGCCGCTCCTCGGCTATCGGCTCCAGCGTCAGAATCAAAGAACGGTCGGCTAAATCGGCCCGGGTCGCGATGTCCTCAATGCCATTGAGGATGACGGGTCGGCACGCGGAGAAAAGAGTCTCGTCTTGATCAGCATAAAGTTGCCTCACGGCAAATCCGCCGCCGGTCGCGATTCTGCACAGCGCGTCGGAAGTCCACGCGGGCAGCGACGACAGGTTATCGTAGGCGAGAACGTGTGAGTTTGTCGCCGCGATGAACAGGTCGCGATCCTCTTTCGGGAGAGCACGCAATGGCGCCGTGTTCGGGTCGACCAATGCTCGAAGGATTGCAGCGAAGGTGGACTTCGCACTCCCTTGTTCGCCGGCCAGCGCGACCAATGGATAAGGTCCCCTGTCTCGCAGAGCAGCCAACAGCCAAGAGACTGTCAAGACGAAGTCGGATTCGGTCGCGACGTTCAGGAACTGGCGCAGCGACTCGACCGATCCGCCCGGTGCCGGCAGCGGCAGCGGCAACATGCCGGCGGACCGCCTGAAGCGCACAGGCGGATCGGAGATGACTCTCCATCCGGTTGAAACAATCTCAACAGCGCGCCATCCCTCGTCCCCAAGGTCGAGGTAGAGCGTGCCGTCGTTACCGCCGACGCGAACGTGTACGACGCGCTCAGGTGCGTCGAAAGCCGCCCGGGCCTCGGCGACGCCCATCGCGGCTTGCAGAGCCTCGGAATTGGGCGCGCCCTGCGTCGTCTCGTAGAAGCGTCGCGATAACCAACGCTTGAAGCCCTTGCTGCGAATCGGCCAGGTTTCCCGATGCCCGTTAACGGCGATGTCGGCATACGCTGTTCCTTCAGGTGTTCGGAACAGGTCCGCGCTCAACGCGAGGTCGGTCAGGGCGTCTGCCTGTGAAGGGCCGCGCCCGTTGCCGGCGTCGCCGTTGTCCTCGTCAATCGCCTCGTCCAGCGCGGCCTTGCGCACGCCCGCCTTCTTGAGCCGCGCTCGAAGAGTCTCGAAGGCAGCACGGTCGCCCGCCTTCAATTCGGCGAGTCGCTCCAGCACGTCGGGTGCGAACGCGGCGCCCGGATCGGCAGCGCAGCGCTCGGCCAGCCCGTCGAGGGGATCGAGAATCTCCTCCGCATCGTTGATCGCCGCGCCGATCCGGTCGGCCCCGTCGGCACTCATGACTTGGTCTCCGCGCCGGCCGGCGCCGACAGCATGCCGTTAAAGTCCGAACCCTGCGGCGGCCGCGCGATACGAACGCGCCGCCCTTCGCGCTTCCAGCGCAGCGCACAGACCTTAGCCGCGGCTTCGCCCGGTAGATCGCCGTCGGCCAGGACGATCACGTCGTGCACGCGCTCCGGCAAGTCGAGGGAGCGCAGTCCCGAAGTCGAGAGAGCGGCCCAGCCGGGAAGCCCGGTCGCCGCCATCGCGGCAAGGACGGTCTCGATGCCCTCGCCCACCATGATCGCGTCGCCCTCGGCCAGACGGACAGCGCCGCCACGTGTCGGCCCGAGCATCATCTTGGGAGGCTCGACCGGCGCCTTGCCGGTGCCGTCATGGCGAAGGTACGTTCGGTGAATCGCGACCGGCTCGGCAGTCGCGCCGTTCGTTACCAGCGCCACCATGCCGGGCCAGCAGTCGCCCGACGGATGTTTCAGGCGCGGATGAAATCGAAGCGTGTCGGGCGCCGGCACTTGAAGTCCGCGTGAGCCGAGATAGGTCTCGACAAGCGTGCCCGCCGCCGGCACCGCCGCCGCCCACAGTCGCAACGCAGCTTCGGTGCGCCGTGCATCGTCATCGGGGGAGTCGTTCGATTGCTTGGTCGAAGCCGACATGACGACAGTTCGCGTCGGCCGTGCTGCGTGGAATCGAAGCGCGGTAAGCCCGAGCCGCTTGCGGACGTGATCTCGGCACAACCGCCAGTCGTCACCGGAGTACGACCAGACGAGAAAATCTTGCCCTTCGCGAGTCAGCTTTACCGCCAGCGAGCGGTCGCGTGCTGAATGCCCAGGGCCCGGGCAAAGAACCGCGTCCCTGCCCGTCGCGACACCTCCCAGAGCCTTTGCGACCATCAAGACGTTCACGTCCGCACCTTCGAGCCGGCCGCCCGGTCGCGGGCTTCGACCCGCTCAGCCACCCAGCCGTCGACCTCGCTCG
>JABMNB010000634.1 GCA_013205335.1 Rhodospirillales bacterium | reverse complement strand
TCGGCTCGTCGGCGATCAGAACGGAGGGGCTGCAGGCGATCGCCATGGCGATCACGACCCTCTGGCACATGCCCCCGGACAGCTGGTGCGGATAGGCATCGAGCCGGCGCGCCGCGTCGGGCATGCCGACCAGCTCCAGCAGCTCGTGCGCGCGTACGCGGGCCTGGCCGCGGCCGAGCTCGGTATGGGTCATCAGCACTTCGACGATCTGCTTCTCGACCGTGGTGACCGGGTTCAGCGAGCTGATCGGATCCTGGAAGATCATGCCGATCTCCTTGCCGCGTATGCCGAGCATGGCTTCCTCGGGCAAGGGGACGATGTCCCGTCCGTTCAGCTTCACCTCACCACCAATGATGCGGGCCGGCGGATCGGGCAGCAGGCGCATGATCGAGAGCGCCGACAGCGACTTGCCGCAACCCGACTCGCCCACCAGGGCGACGGTTTCGCCGGCGCCGACCGAGAGGCTGAGCCCGTCCACGGCCTTCATCTCGCCGCGGCGCGTGAAGAGCGTCGTCTGCAGGCCGGTGACTTCGAGAGGAAGCGACTTCATTGCTCGGAGCGCGCCACTCCCGTGGCGCCCTTTTCATGAGTCATGAGCGCCACTGGAGTGGCGCGCTCCCGGCAATGACCTGAACAGCCCATCACCGATCCCTCAGTTTCGGGTTGAGCGCGTCGTTCAACCCGTCGCCCACGAGGTTGAGGCAGAGCACGGTGATCATGATCGCGATCCCCGGGATGGCGCAGATGTACCAGGAGCTGCGGATGAGCTGCCGCCCGTCGCCGACCAGCCGGCCCCAGCTCGCGACGTTGGGATCGCCCAGGCCGAGGAAGGAGACGGCGGATTCGAACAGGATGGCGCCCGCCACGACCAGCGACGACAGCACGATCACCGGCGGCAGCGCGTTGGGCAGGATCTCGGAGGCGATGATCCTGAAGTCGCTCATGCCCATGGAGCGGCAGGCCTGCACGAACTCGCGGTCGCGCAGCGACAGGAATTCCGCCCGCGTCATGCGCGCGATCGGCGTCCAGCTCACGATGCCGATGGCGATCACGATGTTGGTCAGGGTCGAGCCCAGGATCACCACGATGGTGAGCACGAAGATCAGGTTGGGGATCGTCTGGAACAGCTCGGCCGCGCGCATGGCGATCTCGTCGACCCAGCCGCCGAAATAGCCGGCGGTGGCGCCTACTCCGACGCCGATGATCGTGGCGACGGCGGAGGCGAACAGGCCGATCAGCAGCGTCGCCCGCGCGCCGTGCACGATCATGGAGAGGATGTCGCGGCCCAGAGAATCGGTGCCGAGCGGAAACTCCGGATCCTCCCCGGGCCACAGTTCGGGCAAGCCGACGATGCGCAGCGGGTCGGTCGGGAAGAAGACCGAGGCGAAGACCGCCATCAGGGCGACGATCAGCATCAGGCAGGCGCCGATCAGGGCGCCGCGATTGCGGGAGAATCGGCCAACGAACTCGAAGCGGGGAAGTCCGAAGCGCTGCATCACCGGATCTCGATGCGCGGGTCGAGCCACATGTAGATCAGGTCGACGGCGATGTTGGCGGCGATGACCACCAGCGAGCCCAGGACCATGATGCCGAGTACGACCGGATAGTTGCGCGAACTCACGCTGTCGAACAGCAGCGAACCGACGCCCGGCCAGCTGAACACGCTCTCGATCACGACGCTGCCGGCCAGCACGGTGCCCATCTGCACGCCCAGGATGGTGACCACGGGCAGCAGCGCGTTGCGCAGGACGTGGTGGATCGTGACCTTGTTGCGGCTGAGCCCCTTGGCGCGCGCGGTGCGCACGAAATCGAGCTGTGCCACCTCGAGCATCGAGGAGCGCATGACCCGGGTATAGATCGCGGCATAGAACAGGCCGAGCGCCAGGGTCGGCAGGATCAGGTGGTGCAGTATGTCGATGACGCCGGCCACCGGTCCTCCCGAGGCGCCACCGATCTTCATCATGCCGCCGACCGGCAACCAGCCGAGCTTCACCGAGAACAGCACGATCATCATGATGCCGAGCCAGAAGCTGGGGGCGGCGTAGAAGAACATCGCCGCGACCGAGACCAGGCTGTCCCACAAGGTGCGGACCTTCATCGAGGCGACGACGCCGGCCGCCACGCCGATCGAAACGGCCAGCGTGATGCTCGACACCATCAGCAGGATGGTCGCGGGCAGATGGATCCAGATCGCCTGGATGACCGGCATGTTCTGGCGGTAGGAGAAGCCGAAATCGAAATGCAGCAGCGCCCAGATGTATTTCAGGAGCTGCATCCACACCGGATCTTCCAGCCCATAGGTCTTGCGCAGAAGTGCGACCGTCGCCGGGTCGCTCACCTGGTTCTCGGCGGTCATCAGCTCGAGGAAACTGCCCGGCGCCATCTGGATCAGGCAGAAGTTGATGACGACCACGCCCAGCATCAGCGGGACGGCCTGGATCAGCCGTCGCCGCAGCAGCCGGAGCGCCGCCGCCCGGCGGGCGGAACCGCGAAGCGTTGGCGTTGGCGAGACTAGCTCGCCAGCCATAGGTCTCCCCAGCCCGCCGCGAGGAAGTTCGGGTCGTTGGAGTGGTTCTGCACCTTCGTGCTGGCCAGCGTGATCGACTCCAGCTCGACCAGCGGCAGGAGCGGGGCTTCCTGCGTCGTGATCTTCTGGAATTCGAAGACCAGTGCCTTGCGCTTTGCCGGGTCGGTCTCGACCTTGATCCTGTCGACCAGCTTGTCGACGTCGGGATTGGAATAGCCCGAGGCATTGCGGAACGGCACGCCCTTCAGGATGCCGTCGGTCGTGAAGTACTGCGTGGTCGACGGCACCGGCTCGGACGGATTGGCCTGGTTGGAGATCGCCAGGTCGAAATCGTAGTCGGTGTAGATACGCTTGATGGAGCTCGGGCGGTCCGGCACCGTGAGGTTGATGCCGACGCCGACATCCTCGAGCACCTGCTTCACGTAGGCGCCGACCTTGCCATTCTCCGGGAACCAGCCGGCCGACAGCAGGTTCAAGGTGAAGCGCTTGCCGTCAGCCTTCTTTGGATAGCCGGCCGCATCGAGCAGGGCGGCGGCCTTCTTCGGGTCGAAGTTAATCTTGTAGGTGTCGGCGGTGAAGAACTCCTTGTTGGGGGAGTAGATCGGGCTCGTGCCCGGCCGCGCATAGCCGTAGTAGACCGTCTTGGCGATGAACTCGCGATTGACGGCGTGGAACATCGCCTGCCGGACTTCGCGCTTGGCGAAGATCGGATTGCGCATGTTGCACTCGAGCGTCGTCGACCAGACGGCTTCCTCGTAGCCCTTGGGCGTGGCGACGAACTTGCCGGTCGCGGTCAGGCGCTTGATGTCCGGCGGCGCGACCGGGTTGAACACGCCGATCTGGATGTCGCCGGCCTCCATCGCCGCGGCGCGGCCGGCCGGATCGCGCACGTAGCGGATGATCAGGCGATCGAGATAGGGCTGGTCCTTCTTCCAGTAGTTCTCGTTCTTCACATATTCGAAATGGCTGCCGCGCACCCACTCCTTGAACTTCCAGGGACCGGTGGCGATCGGCGCGTTGTTGGCCGGGTTGGTGACGGGATCGCTGCCGGCATAGACGTGTTTCGGCACGATGTAGGAGACGATGCCGCACAGCGTCGACGCAAAGAAGAACTCCGGCGTCGGATTCTTATAGTTGAAGACCACCGTTTCGGCGTCCGGCGCCTCGATGCCCGCGAAGTCGGTGAGCGCCGAGGCAGCGGCGTATTTCTTCCAGATTTCGCCGACGGAAAAGACGACGTCGTCGACCGTCATGTCCTTGCCGTCATGGAACTTCACGCCCTTGCGGATCTTCACCGTGTAGGACTTGAAGTCGGCCGACGGCTTCCACGACTCGGCCAGCACGCCCTCGAACGTGCCGTCCATGTTGCGCTTGGCCAGCCGCTCGAACAGTTTCGACGAGGAGAACGTCGGGCTCGAGCCGCCGCCGGCGGGCACGTAGCAGGCCTGCGGCTCGCCGCCGCCCCAGGTCGCGACCAGCGTGCCGCCCCGTCTGGGCGTGCCCTGCGCCAGCGATTGACCCGACGTGCCGACCAGACCGGCAGCAACGACACCCGCGCCGAACACGCGGCGTGAAACCTTGATTGTCATAATTCCCTCCCTTTCCCCAATCCCCGAGGCAGACTAAGCAAACTTCATACCGTGTGGTCTATGCCTGAATCGTCGAATAGGTCGCACGGCCGATGGCCAGCAGCACCATCTTGTCGTTGAACACGTCGACATCGACGACGCCGACGCTTTTGCCGTTGCGGCGGACCGTGGCCGTCGTGATGAGCTTGGTCTTGATCGCGGGCCGCAGATAGTCGACGCGGAAGTTGATGGTCGGCAGGCCGCGCCGCAGCGCCATGATCAGCGCGTAGTCGCCGACAGTATCGATGATCGCCGCGATCGGGCCGCCGTGCCACTGGCCGGTGCCCTTGCCGCGCTCGAATTCGGGGCGCATCTCGCATTCCATCGTGACGCGTTCCTTCGCCGGGTCCGCTTCGGTTACCTTGAGGCCGAGGAAGGAAATGAACGGCGAATGATCGAGCATCGCCTGCAGTTCGGCGTCGCTCAGGGGCTGGAGCTTGTCGCTCATGGGGCCACCACGATCTTGCCGAACACTTCGCGATCCTCGATCACGCGCAACGCCTCGCGCGCCTCGGCGAGCGGAAAGATCTTGTCGACCAGCACCTTGAGCTTGCCGCTCTGGACCAGCTCCAGGAGCTTCTCGATGTCGGTGCGCATCCAGCCGTTGGAACCCAGGATCTTGAGCTCGAAGGTCCAGATGAAGCGGATGTCCTCGGTCGGCGCGTAGCCGGCGGTGGCGCCGCAGGTCAGCAGGCGTCCGCCGACCTTGAGCGTCTTCATCGAATTCACCCAGGTGTCGCCGCCGGTATAGTTGACGACGACGTCGACGCCCTGGTCGGTGCCGCCGCCGCGCCGCGTCGGCTTGCCGTACATCGCAAAGATTTCCTTCATGAAATCCTTCTCGATGTAGTTGATCGTCCTGTCGGCGCCGAGCTCGGCCAGGCGCTTGGCCTTGGCGTCGGTGCCGGCGCAGGCGATCACCTCGCAGCCGGCGAGCTTGGCGAGCTGCAGACAGCAGACGCCGACGCCGCCCGACGCGCCCAGAATGAGCACCTTCTCGCCCTTGGCGACATTGCCGTTGGTCACCATCATGCGCAGCGCCGTGCCGTAGGCGACGGGCAGCGCGGCCGCATCGGCGAAGCTCACGCCGTCGGGAATCCTGATGAGCTGGTGGGCGCGCGCCTTGCACAGCTCGGCCAGGCCGCCATGAACCGTCTCTCCCATCAGGCCGCCTTCGACGCGGTTGATCGGATCGACGAGCACTCGGTCGCCCTTCTTCCAGCCGGTGACGCCGGGACCGACTTCGGCGATCTCGCCGGCGACATCGAGACCCATGATCGCGGGCATCGGCACCTTGATGCCAGGCATGCCGCGGCGGGTGAACACGTCGTGATAGTTCAGGGACGAGGCCTTAACCGCCACGATCACGTCGCCCTCGCCGGGCGTCGGGTCGGGAAAGTTGGTCTCGAAGACCAGGCGGTCCGGTCCGCCATGTTCACGGACGACAGCAGCTTTCATGGGTCACAATTCTCCGGTTGGGATCTGCTTGGCGAGCACGCGCTTGTCGATCTTGTTGGTGCCGGCGAGCGGCATCTCGTCGACGAACAGCACGCGTCTCGGATGCTGGTAGGCCGGCGCATGGGCCAGCGCGTAGGTCTTCACGGCCTGCTCGTCCAGTTCGGCGCCCGCCGCCTTGACGACGAAGGCGATCGGCTTGTGGCCCTTGAGCTCGTCGGGAACGGGGATCACCGCGGCCTGGTGGATGCCGGGGTGGCGTTCGAGCATCTTCTCGACCTCGCCGGGATAGATGTTCTCGCCGCCGCACACGAACATGTCGTCGACCCGGCCCACGAAATAGAAGAAGCCGTTGTCGTCGCGCCGGAAGACGTCGCTGGTCCGGTAGTAGCCGTCCGGCGTCATCACCTCGGCGGTCTTCGCCGGCAGCTTGTGATAATGGGTCATCAGCGCGCCGCACTTCATCTCGAGCGCGCCCTGGTCCTGCACTTCCTTGCCGTCGTGCACGAGGCGCAGCTGCACGTCGGGATGCGGGTAGCCGGTCGAAAGTTCCGGCTGCGGCAGTCCCTTGGGGTGCGGGCCGAATACGACGGGCCCCGCCTCGGTCGTGCCGTAGCCGTTGCTGATGGCCGCCTTGGGGAACACCTCCCGCACCTGGTCGATCAGCGCCTGGGTGATGGGCGCCGAGCCCATGCGGACGGCCTCGACGGCCGAGAGGTCGTTGCGGGCGAGCAGCTCGCGCTCGCGCAGCATCATGGCGATCATGGTCGGCACCGAGGTCAGGAAGGCCACGCGATGCCTGGCGGCGGCCTCGACATAGCCCTTGGTCGTGAACTGCGGCAGCAGCACCACGGTGTCGCCCTGCGAGAAGGTGGTCTGGCACATGGCCAGCCCGTTCATGTGATAGAGCGGCGCCGCCACGATGGCGCGCTGGCCGAGCGGCACCGGCCGGCGCACGCGCTGGCTGATCGCCCAGAGGTGAGAGTAGTGCGACAGCACCACACCCTTGGGACGGCCCGTCGAGCCCGACGTGTAGAGGAACATCGCCGGTTCCTCGGGCTTCATCGCCAGAGGCGTGAAGGGTCCTTCGTCCAGCAGACTCTCGAAGTCCCTGTCGAAGGAAAGCTTCGGCACGTCGTCCGGCGCCAGCGGCAGCCGCACGTCGTCGCCGATCACCAGCCTGGCGTCGCAATCGCCCACGATGTAGGCAACCGTCTCGGCCGGCAGCTTGTAGTTGACGGGCACGGCGACGAGGCCGGCCTGCAGAGTGCCGAGAAAGGTCAGCAGGAACTCGACGCGGTTGGCCGAGAGGATCGCGACGCGATCGCCGCGCTGCAGGCCGCGTTTCAGCAGGCCGCGCGCGACCGCGCCGCTCAGCCGCAGAATGTCGCCATAGGTGTAACTGCGCTCAGCGCCGTTGCCGCCCGCGTCGATCAGCGCCAGGCTGCCGGCCGGCACGTCGCGCGAGATCGCATCGCCCTGGTTGTCGTACTTGATCGTCACCATGAAGAGAGTCCCGCGAGTGCCTGGTCGGTGAGCTTCAGCCCGTAGTCGAGCGTGTCCTTGCGCCATTGTCCGTCGAAGGGACAGAAGGCGTCCATCATGTCGGCCTGCAGGGTGGCGCGGACGTCGGGGTCGAGCCCGTGCTGTCGGCGCAGCCACTGGTCCAGCCGCAGGACGCGGCGCATGTTGACGCCGCGCGTGCCGAACTCGATCACCGCGCCGCACATGTCGCGATTGCCGAGGAAGCGCTGCACGCCGTGAAAGACGAGGCCGGTGTAGTTCGGCCGCTCCATGCCGTGCGGCCGCACGCCGTCGACATTGTCCTTGCCCCACCAGTCGCAGGCGCGCGCGAACAGCGGCCCCGAGGGGTCGTTGAAGCAGAGGAAGAACGGCTTGCCGTACTCGCCGATGCCGGTGTGCCAGTCGATGAACGCCACGCGCTGGGCGTCGGCCAGCATCTCCTTGACGATCGTCTCCAGGGTCTTGTTCGACCATTCGGCGTCCGTGCCGCCGAACATCAGCCCGTCCTTGTGCCGGTACTGGCCGCGCGCCAGCGTATCGAACAGCACGTCGCTGCCCTTGTCTTCGGCAAAGCGGTGGAGCACGCCGTTGACCCGCGAATTCTCGTCGTCCGTCCATTCGCGAACCAGGAGATCGGCGTGCAAGGTCTCGTAGTGGGCGTTGGCAGGCGCGGCGCCGGCGTCACGGTCGATGAAGTTGCGATTGAGATCGACGTTGTTCTCGGTCGTGCGCGTGAAGTGGGCGAAACCGTAGGGATTGAGTCCGTGCACGAGGACCGCGCCGACGCCGGCCGGCAGTCGTGCCGGCCCGTCGGATTTCAGCCAGCCGATCTGGACGGCGGAACCCGAAAAGCCCTCCTGGCCGTGGGTGCCGCTCAGGAACAGCGCCTGCCTGGGCGCCTTGCGGTCTCCGAAGCAGGCGACGTCGATGGCCAGCGGCCCGCCGTCGGGCGCCTTCTTGGCGGGATGCAGAAACGACCGCACCTCGCCCCGGGCGGCCGTCGCCGCCTTCAGGAACTTCGCGCGCGCGTTGGCATAGCTTGCGGCGAAGCAATCGTAATATTCCATCGAATCCCTTCTCAGCCGCTCCCCAGCAGCCCTGACACTTGCTCTTCAGACTATTCGATGAACTCCAACACCGCATTCAAGGCCTGCTTGGCCGGCACGACCACCCGGCCTGCGCTCTGCGTCACGCCCCCGATCTTTCCGTCCTGCAAGGCGCGTGCCGCCTTGGCGGCAGACAGGGTGCGGAAGGTCAGGCCCGCCATATAGGCTTTGCGGCCGGCGGCATCCGGCACGGCATCGCCGAACTGCGCCTTCAGTTCGGCCTCGGTCACGATGTCGACCCGTGAGTTGCCGACCACGACCGTCTTGCCGCCCTTGATGTCGCGCACCGACTCCGGACCGAACATGTCGGCATAGAGCTTCGAGGCCGCCGCGGGATCGGGCTCGACGATCAGGAAGCGCGCAATGGCGACGGTGCCGTTGGCATGGTGGCGCCACTCGTCGCGCCATACCACGTCACGGGTGAAATGGTGGCAGTAGTAGACGCGTCCATACGGCACGACGCCGGCCTTCATGCGGACGGTGCGAAAGCGCGCATCGCGCATCTCGCCGCCGACCTTCACGGGGCGCGTGAATTCGACGGGCGCCTCGACCGGAACGCCCGCCTTGCTGAGAGAATCGTAGGTGATGGCGGAGTCCTCGGCGCCGAACACGAGACCGTTGAGGCCCAGCGGGAAGGTGAGCAGATCGAGGCGGCCCGAGCTGGCGTCCTTCGGAATGGCGATCAGTTCGAGATAGTCCGTCCCGAACATGGCGAGGTGATTCATCGACCCCAGCGAATGATAGCCGCGTTCGGTGAGCGAAAAGCCCAGCCGCGTGTAGACATCGGCCGCATGGTCCATGTCGTCGCGGGCATTGATGACCACATGATCGAGCGTCGCCAAAGGCAGTGTCATGTCCATTCCCTCTCGCCGTTCACAGCGTCGCCCATCTTGGCACAGTGGGCACGTCAGGATTTCTTATATTAGGGGACGATCCTTTCATGTGCGAAAACTGTTTCCAAGTTTCGCAAGCAATGCGGAATGGAAATCCTATTTCCGCGCCGCGACGATCAACACCGTCTTGTGATCCGCGATTTGCGCGCAGCTCAGGCCGGCGCGTTCCGCGCGATGACTTCCCGGTAGAAGGCAGCGCTGAGTTTCGGCGTCCGCTTCTGTGTCGCATAATCGACATGGACGAGGCCGAAGCGCGTCCCGTAGCCGTCGGCCCATTCGAAATTGTCGAGCAGGCTCCACGGGAAGTAGCCGCGGACCGGCACGCCGTCCGCCGTCGCGCGCTGCAGGTGCATCAGGCAGTTCCTCAGAGGCTGACCGGAAATGAATTGAATCGATTCAACCACTTACCTCATCCTGAGGAGCGCCGCGAAGC
>JABMNB010000633.1 GCA_013205335.1 Rhodospirillales bacterium | reverse complement strand
GGACGCGGCAGGTGAATTCGGGCCGCGTCGCCTGCGCCTGCAGCCAGTCGATCATCGGCTTGCTCTCTTCCGGCGTCATGCCTTCGAAGGCAACGGTATGGCCGATGCTGCAATACAGCGCCTTCTGGCCGGTCTCGTCGACCGTGCGCACGATCGGATGCACCGCCTCGTAGGAGTCGGCGTCTTCGGTCCCGGTGATCTTCATGCCGCCGACCACCGCATGATGCGCCTTGCGGCCGCCGAGGTGCTTGAGGCCGGCGCTGTTCACGCCCTTGAGTGACCCGAGCATTTCCTTCATGCGGTCCGAGAGGCTCTCGTAGGCCGCGACCATGTCGCAATAGAGCGTGTCGCCGCCCCGGTCGGGAGTCTCCAGCGCATAGAGCAGGGTCGCGAGCGGCGGGGTCTTCATGTAGGTCGTGTCGGAATGCCAGCCGCCGCCGAAGTTGCGCGTCTCGGACGGTTCCTTGACGATGTCGAACAGGAACGGGAAGTCGTCCATGCCCTTCACGAAGGGATAGTGGTTGGGTTCACCGAAGCGCGCGCCGACCCCCATCATGTCCTGCGGCGACAGCTCCTGGTCGCGGATCGCGATCACCTTGTAGTCGAGGAACGCCTGGTGGACCTGCGCCCAGTCGTGGTTGTCCATCGTGCGCAGGTCGACGCCCGTCACTTCCGCCCCGAGGGAACCCGCGATCGGCGTCACGGTGATGCTGCTCCTGGCCATACGATCGCTCCTGATGATTTCGCGTCTGCGCCTCGGTCGATTAAAGACCCAGACACGCGGCGTCGGCAATCGCCCGGCGACAAGTGTCCTCGCAGGGCGGAGGTTTCGCCTCGCGAGCCTCTACGCATAGCCGGGCGCGCATGCCTGCGGCTAGACTGCCGCTCAAAATCGAACGGGTACGGGATGAAAAAAGACAGCAGCACCTACTGGAAGAAATCCCGGGTCGAGCTCCGCGCCGCCGGCTTCGAGCCCGACAAGACGGCGCAGACCAGCGCCGTGGTCACGATCGCCAGCGCCTACACCAACGCCCACCGCTGCAACAACCGCGTGCGCACCATCAGCGACCTGCTGGTGGAGTTGCTGGCCGAGCGCGGCGGACAGGGGCTGATCGTCGGGGCGCCGGCGGTATCCGACGCGCTGACTCAAGGGACTCCCACCGCCGGCTACAGCCTGGTGTCGCGCGACGTCGTGGCCGACTGCTTCGAGATCGGCCACTACGCCCATCACGGCGATGCGATGATCGTGATCTCGGGCTGCGACAAGACCGGCGCGGCGGCCCTCATGCCGCTGGCCCGCACCAACGCCTTCGGCCTGGTGCTCTATCCCGGCACCAGCTCGCCCGGCCGCGTGTCGTTCGGCGCCTGGGCCTCGAAGGGCAACAACCTCACCATCATGGACTATGTCGAGGGCCGCGCGGCCAACGAGGCCGGCCGCATCTCGGGCGAGGAACTGCTCGAGCTCGAGCGCAACGTCATGCCGGGCAGCGGCACCTGCGGCGCCATGTTCACCGCCAACACGATGAGCACGATCGCCGAGGCGATCGGCATGATGCTGCCGCGCGGCGCCTCGCATCCCGCCGACTACGACGCCGGCAGCGACATCCATGCCGACGTCCGCGCCCAGGCGCGTGCCTCGGTCGATGCACTCTATGGCTTGATGAAAGCCGGCCTCCGCCCGCGCGACATCATGACGGAGCGCGCCTTCGAGAACGCCATCGCGACGGTCTATGCCATGGGCGGATCGACCAACATGTATCTCCACCTGCTCGCCATCGCGCGCGAGGCCCAGGTGCCGATCACCATCGAGCGCATCCAGCAGGTCGGCGAGCGCATGCCGCTGATCTGCAATCTGCAGCCGCACGGTCCCTACGCGATGGCCAGCCTGCATGCGATCGGCGGCGTGCCCGTCGTCATGAAGGAGCTGTTGCGCGCGGGTCTGCTCCATGGCGACGTGATGACAGTGACCGGCAAGACGCTGGCGGAGAACCTCGCCGCGGTGCCGACCCTCGACGAGATCGCCCCACAGGACATCGTCCTGCCGGTGGCGAAGCCGGCGGCGCCGGCGAACAACCATATCAGCGTGCTGAAAGGCAACCTCGCGCCGGAGAGCTGCCTGCTGAAGCTGAGCGGCAAGACCCTGGAGAAGGGCCAGTTCCGCGGCACCGCCCGCGTCTTCGAATCGGAGGCCGATACGATGAAGGCGATCCGCGCCGGCCAGATCGTACCCGGCAACGTCGTCGTCGTGCGCAATGTCGGCCCGGTGGGCGGCCCCGGCATGCCGGAGATGGTGATGCTGACGATCCAGCTGCAGGGGCGCGGCCTCGGCGAGGACGTGGCGCTGATCACCGACGGCCGCTTCTCGGGCGTCAGCCACGGCATCCTGATCGGCCACATCTCGCCGGAGGCGGCGCGCGGCGGCCCGATCGCGGCGGTGCGCGACGGCGACACCATCGTCATCGACCCGGGCGCCCGCACGCTCAACCTCGAAATCTCCGACGAGGAGCTGGCCCGCCGCATGACCGAGTGGCGGCCACCCGACCCGGCCGACCGGCCGCGACCGGGCTCGGTGCACGACAAGTACACAAAGCTGGTCTCGTCGGCGCATTACGGTTGTGTCGTCTGACAAAACCCTGTCGTCTCGACCGGAGCACCGGAGGTGCGAAGTGGAGAGACCTTGCCTCGACGATTAGCCGGCTGTTTGTTGAGGGAAGGTGTCTCCGCTCCGCAGCAGAGCCTGCCCCGAGGCATTCGAGGGGCGCTCCGGTCGAGACGACGAGTTTTCTAAAGTACCTGCGCTCCGATGATCAGGACGCCGCGGCCGCGAACTTCATGCGGCTTTTCATCAACGGCTGGATGCGCTGGCCGAACTGTTCGATGCCGACGATGAAATCGTCGAACGTCAGCATCACGCCAGCCAGGCCGTCGATCTCGGCCATCTCGTCGAGCAGGCGGGCGATCGTGGCGTAGGAGCCGATCAGGCGCGAGCCATTGTTGGGCAGCGGTTCGCGGCGGCGGATGCGGCCGGCCGTGGAGTTCTCGGCGGCGAACTTGTCGGAGGCCGCCTGGTCGGAGCGCCAGCCGATGGCGTCGAGGTCGACGCCCGCCTTGTAATGCTCCCACTTGGCCATGGCCGCCTCGTCGGTCTCGTCGGCGATGATCATGGTGAGGGCCAGCGCCTTAACGTCGCGCCCGGCCGCGTCGCAGGCAGCCTTGAGGCGGCCGACCGCCTCGGCGCAGTCGCGCGGATCGTTGGCCTCGCCCTGGCCGCTGCAGAAATTGTAGGTGCAATGCTCGGCCGCGAATTTCATGCCGGCGTCACTGGTCCCCGCCGAAATCAGCTTGATTGGTCGCGACGGCTGCGGCGAAAGCCGGCAGTCGTTCATGGTGAAGTAGCTGCCCTTGAAGTCCGACCGGCCGGTCTCCCAGAGCTGCTTCATCACGGTCACGTACTCGGTGACCATGTCGTAGCGATGCTTGAAATGCTCCTCACCGGGCCACAGGCCCATCTGGTCGTATTCGGCCTTCTGCCAGCCGGTTACCAGGTTCACGCCGAAGCGGCCGTGCGAAATGCTGTCGATCGTCACCGCCATGCGCGCGGCGATCGCCGGCGGCAGGGTCAGCACGGCGACCGTGGCGATGAGGTCGATGCGCGTCGTGACCGCGGCGAGGCCGGCCATCAGGGTGAAGGATTCCAGATTGTCGTCCCAATGGCGCGACTTGCCGCCGAAGCCGCGCAGCTTGATCATCGACATGGCGAAGTCGAAGCCGTAGCGCTCGGCGCGCTGCACGACCTCGCGGTTGAGGTCGAAACTCGGGGTGTATTGCGGCGAGGTCGACGAGATCAGCCAGCCGTTGTTCCCGATGGGAATGAAGACGCCGATTTCCATCCTGCACCTGCCTTTGATGCCGGTGGGGCAGCAAGCGCCATGCCAGCCCCGCAATTTCCGCAACGCCCCCATTTCCAGGGCCGCATGGCATAGAATCTGCTGACTTGGCCTGTATAGACAGGCTACAGGCAAGGCATGCAGATCGGACACTCCCTCCCGCCAATGGACGACGCGGCGCAGCGCTATCATCAGGACGGCGTCCTCGTGCTGCGCGGCGTCTTCGACGCCTGGGTCGAGCCGCTGCGCGCCGGCATCGACGCGTTGATGGCCAATCCCAGCCCGCTCGAGCGGACCGTCCGGCCGGCCGACGGCTCGGCTCCCTTCTTCCAGGATCTCTGCAACTGGCAGCGCATCCCCGAGTTCGAGGCGTTCGTCTACAAATCGCCCGCCGCCGAGATCGCGGCCCGCCTCATGGGCTCGCGCACCGCCCGCTTTTTCCATGACCATGTGCTCGTGAAACAGCCGGGCGGCAGCACGGTCACGCCCTGGCACCAGGACCAGCCCTATTACTGCGTCGAGGGCCGGCAGAGCGTCAGCTTCTGGATTCCGCTCGATCCCGTGCCGCGCGACGTGGTGATGGAATGCATCAAGGGCTCCCACACCTGGGGCAAGGGTTTCCGTCCGATGCGCTTCGACGGGACACGGCTCTACGCCGAAGACGATTTCGAGGTGATGCCGGATATCGAGGCGATGCGCCCCACGCTCGACATTGCGGGCTGGGACATGCAGCCGGGCGACGCCATCGCCTTCAGCTTCCGCACGGTCCACGGCGCGCCGGGCAACCAGTCGCCGCGTGCGCGCCGTGTCTTTTCGGCGCGCTGGGTTGGCGACGACGCGGTCTTCGCCAGGCGTGCCGGCAGGACCTCGCCGCCCTTCCCCGATCTCGGACTGGAAGATGGCGCCCCTCTCGACACCCCGCTCTTTCCCGTCGTCTATCGTTCGTAACTCTCACCGCAAACGGAGCTCTTCAATGGCCAAATCCACAGCATTCGCCGCCCTTATCGCGGCAGTGTCCCTCGCCGGCGGCGCCTCGCTCGCCCAGGCGCAGGACACCAAGGTCGCCATCGGCATCTCCGGCTGGACCGGCTTCGCGCCGCTCACGCTGGCCAAGGAAGCCGGCATCTACAAGGCCAACGGCCTCGACGTCTCGATCAAGAAGATCCCGCAGAAGGACCGCCACCTCGCCATCGCCTCGGGCGACCTGCAGTGCGCCGCGACCACGGTCGAGACCTGGATCGTATGGAACACCAACGGCATCGCCACCACCCAGCTGTTCAAGATGGACCAGGGCATGGGCTCGGACGGCATCGTCGCCCGCAACGACATCACCAAGGTCGCCGACCTCAAGGGCAAGACCGTCGCCGCCTCGGCGCCCGGCACCAACCCGCACTTCACCCTGGCCTGGATCCTGAAGAAGAACGGCATGTCGCTGAAGGACGTGAAGCTCGTCACCCTGGAGCCGGCGCCGGCCGCCAACGCCTTCGTCACCGGCAAGGATCTCGACGCCGCCGTCACCTACGAGCCCTATCTCAGCCTGGTGCGCGACAAGCCCGAGACCGGCAAGCTGATCGCCGATTCGCTGCAGTACCCGATGGTGTTCGACTCCTTCGGCTGCACGCCGAAGTTCATCAAGGAGAATCCGAAGGCGGTGAAGGCGCTGGTCGAAAGCTACTTCCAGGCCCTCGAAATGATCGAAAAGGACAAGCAGAAGGCCTTCACGATCATGGGCGCCGACGTCAAGCAGACGGCGGAGCAGTTCGAGAAGTCGCAGGCCAAGATCAAGTGGGCCGACCGCGAAGCCAACAAGAAGTTCTTCAACGGCGAGATCCAGGCCTTCAACAAGGAAGCCGCCGAGCTGCTGCTCGAGATCGGCGTGATCAAGACCAAGCCCGAGAACATGGATACGTTGTTCGACACGACGTACATCAAGTAGCGATTCATCCTATCCCTCATCGGATAGAGCTAACGCATATGGGTCAAAGGTCCTTCGCTACGCTTCAGGGCGGGGTCTTCCCCCGCCCGCGATGACACCGGTTCTTGGTTCGGCGCACTGCGCAGATTTCAACAATAGTGTCATCCCGAACGAAGTGAGGGACCTTTCTCTGTCCGACGCAGGAAGCCGACACCTCGCCAGAGCAATGGCGCGGAAGGTTTGAGAAGAGATCATGAAACTGCTGGTTCCCGTCAGACGGGAGAATCGTATCGTCCTGGGCGTGGCGTTCTTCATCGCCTTCGTCGCGCTGTGGTTCCTGGTGACCTGGAGCGGCGCCGTCCCGAAGCACTTCCTCGCCTCGCCGTGGCAGACGCTGGCCTCGGGATGGGATCTCTTTGCCACGCAGAACTTCGGCCACGACGTCGGCATGACGATCTGGCGCGTGGTCGGCGGCTTCCTGCTGGCCGCCGTCATCGCCGTGCCGCTCGGCATCGCGATGGGCGTCTACAAGCCGATCGAGGCCTTCTTCGAGCCGTTCGTCTCCTTCGCCCGCTACCTGCCGGCCTCGGCCTTCATCCCGCTGCTGATCCTGTGGGTCGGCATCGGCGAGGCGCAGAAGCTCACCGTCATCTTCATCGGCTGCTTCTTCCAGCTCACCCTCATGATCACCATGATCGTAAGCGGCACCCGCCGCGATCTCGTCGAGGCGGCCTATACGCTGGGCTGCAAGGATACCGGCGTGATCCGCCGCGTCGTCCTGCCCGGCGCCGCGCCCGACATCGCCGAGGCGCTGCGGCAGGTGCTGGGGCTGGGCTGGACCTACATCATCGTCGCCGAGCTGATCGGCGCCTCGTCGGGTATCGGCCACATGATCACCGACAGCCAGGCGCTGATGGCGACCGACCACATCATCGCCGGCATCGTGGTGATCGGCCTGGTCGGCCTGCTGTCGGACCTGCTGTTCAAGAAGGTGAACCAGCAGCTCTTCTCATGGAGTCTGTTGCGGTGAGCCAGCTTTCGATCCGCGACGTTTCCAAGATCTTCCCCGGCCACAAGCGCGACACCCCGCCGACGCAGGCGCTGCTGCCGGTCAGGCTCGAAGTCGCCGACAACGACTTCATCACGGTGCTGGGCCCGTCGGGCTGCGGCAAGTCCACCCTGCTGCGGCTGGTCGCCGGGCTCGAGACGCCGACGACCGGCGAGATCCGGCTCGACGGCACCAGGATCGTGGGCGCCGGCGCCGACCGCGGCGTGGTGTTCCAGAGCTACACGCTCTTCCCCTGGCTCAACGTCCGCCAGAACATCTGTTTTGGCCTGCGCGAGAAGGGCATGAAGCTCTCGCAGCAGCGCGAGATCAGCGACCGCTTCATCGCCCAGGTCGGGCTGCGCGGTTTCGAGGATCATTTTCCCAAGCAGCTCTCGGGCGGCATGCAGCAGAGGGTGGCGATCGCCCGCGCGCTGGCCAACGACCCCAAGATCCTGCTGCTCGACGAGCCGTTCGGCGCGCTCGACAACCAGACGCGCGTGCTGATGCAGGAGCTGCTGCTGGGCATCTGGGAACAGGCGCAGAAGACGGTGATGTTCATCACCCACGACATCGACGAGGCGATCTTCATGGCCAGCCGCGTCGTCGTGTTCAGCGCCCGGCCGGGTCGCATCAAGGCCGAGGTGGCCGTCGATTTTCCCCATCCCCGGCACTACACCATCAAGACGTCGCCCGAATTCATGGCGCTCAAGGCCCGCCTCACCGAGGAAATCCGGGTCGAAGCCATCGCCGCGGATCACTGAGGGACCGATGGAGCCGACCGCGCTCTACCAGCAGGTCGAGGACTATATCGTGCGCCACATCCAGGACGGATCGTGGCCGCCCGGCCATCGCCTGCCGTCGGAGCACGAGCTGGTCACGCAATTCGGCATGTCGCGCATGACAGTCAACCGCGCGTTGCGCGACCTCGTCCAGCAGGGACGGATCGTGCGCGTGGCCGGAGTCGGCAGCTTCGTGGCCGAGGACAAGCCGCAGTCGACGCTGCTGCACATCGCCAGCATTGCCCGCGAAGTCCGCCAGCGCGGCCACGACTATCGCTGTGCTCTGATCGCCGCAGATCGTGTCGCTGCCCCCGCCGACATCGCGGCGTGGCTCGGCCTGCGCTCGGGGCAGTCGGTCTTTCATTCGGTATGCCTTCACCTCGAGAACGAGGTGCCGGTCCAGTTCGAGGACCGCTACGTCAACCCGCAGGTGGTGCCGGACTTCCTGGGTCAGGATTTCAGTGTCGTGCCGCCGGGCGAATATCTCGTGCAGAACGTGCCGTTCGACGAGATCGAGCATGTCGTGGATGCCGTACTGCCCACACCCGAACAGGCCAGTCGACTCCAGATCGATACCTCGGAACCCTGCCTGCTTCTGACGCGGCGGACCTGGACGCGCACCACACCGGTCACGATGGTGCGCTGCCTGCACCCCTCTTCAAGATACAGGCTGGGCTGCCGCTTCGACGCCGTGGGAAATCAGAGATTCGACTGAGAATCCTTGGCGGCCGTGAGTGCGGCCCAGGAACGGGAGGCTCGTTGTGCCCAGCGCGCCCGCTGCAGCTCGACCTCCAGCCGCTCGCGCGCGGCCTCGTCGGCCGCTTCGGCCAAGTCCTCGGGGCGGAGATGATCGCGGGGCATGCCGACCAAACGCCAGCCGCCCGAAAAAGTTGCATCGGGCGATCAGGTCGGCTTGAGCTTCATCCCCGGCGGCGGCACTGCGGCTTCCGGATCGATGGCACGGATCACGTAAGCTTGGGCTTCGGGCTCGTACTTCGACCACAGGCGGGCGAGCTCGGCGATCGGCCGGGCATGATCGTCGACGCGCAGGTCGACGTAGGGAAACGACTCCCGGTCGACGACGATCACGGCGGCCGAGGTGACCGGCTGATATTCGCCGCCGGCCTCCTCGCCGGCCGCGAGCGCCTCCAGCAGGCGGCGCGCCAGCGGCAGGTCGGGAGACGCCTCGAAGGCCCTGACCATCGCCTGCGGCAGCGTCGCGGACCGCACGATGTTGGCGATCGCGGCGCAGTCCCTGCCCTCGGCCTCGCCGCGTTCGCCGCGGACATTGGCGCCGGAATAGACGGCGGTACGACCGGCCGCATCGATCAGGGCGAGCTGGCGCCAGTGCCGATGCGGCGTCGCCGCGACCACGGCCTGCATCGCCTCCGGCGCCGAGAAGCCATGGGCCAGCAGATCGAGCGCCAACGGCCCCAGCCTCGGATCGGTGCGATGCTGCGTCAGTGCCGCACCAATGCCGGCCCGTGCATGCGAGCAACGCGAGCCGACCGAGATCGACGAGGTGGTCACGACGGCGCCCAGCATGCCGGTGCGGGCGCAGCGTCCGACGAGCGAGAAGGTCATGGCGACTCCTATCTCAAAAAGCCCCGTCGTCCCGAGCGGAGCGCGGCGAAGTCGAGGGACCTCTTTTCACTTCGACACGCCGTGCGCCGGAAAAGAGGCCCTTCGTCTACGCCGCCCTTCGGGCGGCTTCGCTCAGGGCGACGGGTGTTTCCTACAAGCCCGGCAGATCGAGCCCCTTCTCCCGGGCGCAGTCGATGGCTTCCTGGTAGCCCGCATCGGCATGGCGCATCACGCCGGTCGCCGGGTCGTTCCACAGGACGCGCTCGATCCGCTTCGACGCTTCCGGCGTGCCGTCGCAGACGATGACCATGCCGGCATGCTGGGAGAAGCCCATGCCGACGCCGCCGCCATGGTGCAGCGACACCCAGGTCGCGCCCGACGCGCAGTTGAGAAGCGCGTTGAGCAGCGGCCAGTCCGACACCGCGTCGGAGCCGTCCTTCATGGCCTCGGTCTCGCGGTTGGGGCTGGCGACCGAGCCGGAGTCGAGATGGTCGCGGCCGATCACGATCGGCGCCTTGAGTTCGCCCGTCGCCACCATCTCGTTGAAGGCGAGGCCCAGCCGATGACGGTCGCCCAGCCCGACCCAGCAGATGCGCGCCGGCAGTCCCTGGAACTTGATGCGCGTCCGGGCCATGTCGAGCCAGTTGTGGAGATGCTTGTTGTCCGGCAGCAGCTCCTTCACCTTGGCATCGGTGCGGTAGATGTCCTCGGGATCGCCCGAGAGGGCGGCCCAGCGGAACGGCCCGATGCCGCGGCAGAACAGCGGACGCACATAGGCCGGCACAAAGCCGGGGTAGTCAAAGGCGTTGGCCACCCCAAAATCTTTCGCCACCTGGCGCAGGTTGTTGCCATAGTCCACCGTGGGGATGCCCATGGCGTGAAAGTCGAGCATGGCACGCACATGGGTGACGCAGGATTCGCCTGCGGCCTGCGTCAGCTCGGCGTGCTTAGCCGGGTCTTTGCGCGCGGC
>JABMNB010000632.1 GCA_013205335.1 Rhodospirillales bacterium | reverse complement strand
GGCTTCGTGGGCTACGGGCCGGTGCGCGACACGATCGTGGGTGGCGTCGCTTCAGTCAAGCCCGGAGCAATCGCCCGCCACTTCGACGCAATGCGCGCCCTCGGCCGGGCCGCGCGCTGAACTCAGCGCCGCGACAGACGGTCGAGGGCCGCCGCGATCGATTCGCGCGTCGCGGCGGGCTGCTCGGCGATGGCATGCCCCAGCAGGTCGAGCTGGCGGCGCAACGTGTAGACCTGATCGACGAGGTCGACCACCGTGTCCACGGACTCGTCGTCGAAGCCCAGCTCGTCGACCAGTTCGCCCAGCAGACGGGCACGCGCCACGTCGATCTGCTCGAAGCGCCAGCCATCCCCTGCGCCGGTCGGACGCAAAAGACCGCGCGCCACCCAGCGTTCGACATGGATTTCCGTCAGGCGCCCGTGCTCACGCAGCAGTTCGTCCAGCGTCGTCATGAGAACTGCTCCATCTCCTTGCGCGGATCGTAGGCGCGACCTGCCTCCCAGCCCTCGAGGAATTCTTTCAGTTTGTCGTCGGCCGTCTCGGGCAGAACGACCTTGAGCTTCACATACTGGTCGCCTCGCTGGCCCGACTTGCGGTCGAGCAGGCCACGGCCCTTCAGCCGGAGCGATGTCCCTGTGTTGGACCCAGCCGGCACGTTCAGCATCACGGCGCCCCCCACCGTCGGCACCTTCACCTTGCCACCCAACGCCGCTTCCGTGACCGTGACCGGCAGCTCGACGTGGATGTCGTTGTCGCGCGGCTGGAAGAAGGCGTGCGGGTCGACGTGAATTTCGACATAGGCATCGCCGGCCGGCCGGCCCTGCGACCCCGGCATGCCCTGGCCCTTGAGTCGCAACGTCTGGCCGTCGCTCATTCCTTCGGGCACGTCGATGTCGAGCGTCTTGCCGTCGGGAAGCGTGACGCGCTGCTTGCCGCCGCGCGCGGCCACGAGAAACGGCACGCGCAGGCTGTACGTGACCGGCATGCCCCCCATGTCGAAGCCACCCGCGCCGGCGCCCGGGCCACCGCCACCGCTGAAGCCCCGGCGCTCGCCGAACATCTCGGAGAAGATGCCGCCCATGTCGACGAAGGATTCGTGCGCGCCGGCCCGTTCGTATTTCCCGCCATTGCCACCGGCCTGGTCGCGGTAGAAGCCGCGCGGCGGCATTTCCTGGCCGGTACCGTCGATCTCGCCCGCGTCGAAGCGACGGCGCTTCTCCGTATCGGACAGGATGTCGTTGGCCTGGCCGATCTCCTTGAACTTGGCTTCGGACGCCTTGTCGCCGGGATTGAGGTCGGGATGATGCTTCTTGGCGAGCTTGCGGAACGCCTTGCGGATGTCGTCCTCGGAGGCGGTCTTCGGCACGCCCAGAACGGAATAAGGATCTGTCATAGCCCTACAAATGTGGAGTGAATTACGGGCTTACAAGACCCTGAGGGAAAGCTCTCACAGGCCCAGAACCGCCTTGGCGATGATGTTACGCTGGATCTCGTTCGAGCCGGCATAGATCGAGGAGGCACGGTTGTTGAGATAGAGCGGCATGGCGCTGATGCCCCATTCCGGCGTCACGGTCGGCTCGTTGTGCCCGATCTCACGAGCCTCGGGCTCGAACGGCGCAGCATACCATGCCAGCGCCTCGACACCGAGATGGTCGAGTTTCTGCAGAGTCTCGCTGCCCCTGATCTTCATCGCAGAGGAGACGGCGCCGGGATTGCGGCCGCGACTGAGGTCGGAGAGGACCTGCATCTCGATCATCTCCAGCGCCTGGATTTCCATCTCGGCCTCGGCCAGCCGCTCGGCGAAGCCGCGATCCTCGATCAGCCGACCCGCCCCATCGGCCGCCTCTTCGCGAGCGACACGCTTCACGTCGTCGATGCGGGCATAAAGATTGGGGGTGTAGGCATCGCCGCCGCGCTCGAACTCGAGGAGGTACTTCGCGACCGTCCAGCCGGCGTTCTCGGGGCCGATCCGGTTGGCCACCGGAGTCCGCACATTGTCGAGAAACACCTGGTTGACTTCATGGTCGCCAGCCAGGGTCAGGATCGGCGTGACGCTGAGGCCCGGCGTCGTCATCGAATCGATCAGGACGAAGGAAATGCCGTCCTGCGGCTTGCCCTCGGTGGACGTGCGGACGAGGCAGAACATGTGGTCGGCGACATGCGCGCCCGTCGTCCAGATCTTGGTGCCGTTGATGACGTAGTCGTCGCCGTCGCACTCGGCGCGGGTCTTGAGGCTGGCGAGGTCGGAGCCCGAGCCGGGCTCGGAGTAGCCCTGGCAGAAAGTGATGTCGCCGGACAAGATGCGCGGGAGGTACCTGGCCTTCTGCTCCGGCGTGCCGAACCTCATGATCACCGGCCCGACCATGCGCAGGCCCATCGAGAAGATTCGAGGCGCGTCGGCCGCGGTGCATTCGCGGCTGAAGATGTAGCGCTGGGTCGCGCTCCAGCCGGTGCCGCCGTGCTCCTCGGGCCAGTTCGGCGCCGACCAGCCTTGGCGGGCCAGAATCCTGTGCCAGCGCAGGCCCGCTGCAAAATCAGCGAAGACGCCGCCCGTCTTCCGCCCGGCCTCCCGCAGATCCTCGGTCAGGTTGTCGTCGAGGAAACGACGAACCTCGCTGCGAAAGTCTTCGTCTTCGGTGCTGAGCGCCAGATCCATGAACTTCCTCCGCTTCGTCTTTCCTCAGAGGCTAGCGACCCGCGCCATGGCCCGTCCAGTGCGCGGCTGACACGAGCGCTCGACGGGCGGTATGGTTCTTGCCTCTGAATCGTAACCGAACGCGGAGGTCGCCTTGGCCCGACTGGTTGGTCTGATCGCCTTACTTCTCCTGGCGCTGCCGGCGACGGCGCAGGAGCGCAAGGAAGTCGACCTCGCGCTGGTGCTCGCGATCGACATCTCGGGCAGTATCGACCCCGACGAGGCCAAGTTGCAGCGTCAGGGCTATGTCGAGGCCTTCGCCGATCCCGTGATCGTCAAGGCGATCCTGAGCGGCAACCACGGACGCATCGCCGTTGCCTATTTCGAATGGTCCGACTCATGGGTGCAGAAGCTCCTCGTCGACTGGACACTGCTCGATTCGGAGGCGGCCATCTCGGCCTTCACGCGCCGCCTCGCCGACGCGCCGATCTCGATCGCGCGCCGCACCTCGATCAGCGGCGCCATCCGCTATGCCATCCCGATGTACAGCCGCAGTCCCTATGAGGCCGAGCGCAAGGTCCTCGACATCTCGGGCGACGGTTCGAACAACGATGGCGGGTTGGTCACCGACGTGCGGCGCGACGCGCTCAAGGACCGCATCATCATCAACGGCCTGCCGATCATGAACGGCCGGCCCAACCCGTTCGGCTTCCCCGCCGAGGACGACCTCGACCAATATTATCTGCACTGCGTCACCGGCGGGCCGCGCTCCTTCGTCGAGGTCGCTCGCAGCTTCGAGGATTTCCCCCGCGCCATTCGCAAGAAGCTCCTGCAGGAAGTGGCCGACATCGGCCCCCTGAACGACTTCGACATCGGCGATCTCGGTGCGACCCGCGACGGCGTGCAGCTCGCCCAATCGGGCAGCGGCGGCACCGTTCGTCGTCCGGTCAAGGCCGACGACGACTACACCCGATTCGTGCGGCCGGAATACGAGCTGGGCTGCGACGTAGGCGAACGCCGCTCCCGCGACTTCTGGCAGCGCCGCTTCGGCGTCACGCCCGACTGAGGCGCGACTGATCGCGGTGAATCAGGATTACGGCGCGGAGCGCGGCGCGCTTG
>JABMNB010000631.1 GCA_013205335.1 Rhodospirillales bacterium | reverse complement strand
GCGTGTCGTCCGAGGTGGCGGAGCAGCTCACGATCGACGCCCGATATGAGGGATATCTCACCCGGCAGCGCGGCGACATCGCGGCCTATCGTCGGGACGAGGCTTTGAGCCTCCCCTCCGATCTCGACTATGGCGCCATCGGTAGTCTCTCGACGGAAGTTCGCCAGAAGCTCGAAGCCAATCGCCCGGCCACCCTCGGCCAGGCAGCCCGCATTTCGGGCGTGACCCCGGCGGCATTGGTCGCACTGCTGAAGCACGTCCGTCGGCGGGCGGCCTAGTCATGGACCCGCTTCAGGGTGTTTCACGTGAAACACTTGGCCGGCTGGAAACCCTCGTCGAAACGCTGGAGCGCTGGCAAAAGGCCATCAACCTGGTGAGCCGAAACACCCTGGACGGGGCCTGGAAGCGCCACGTCCTCGATTCGGCCCAAGTCGTGCCGCTGATCCCGATCGAAGCGAAATCCCTGGCGGATTTGGGCAGCGGCGGTGGATTTCCCGGACTTGTCATTGCGGCCCTGCGCCCCGATCTCCAGATTACAATGATCGAGTCGGATGCCAGAAAAGCCGCCTTCCTCGGCGAGGCGGGGCGGAAAATGGGGTTGGAACGGCCCCCGAAACTGGTCATTAAGAGAATCGAAGCCGCCCCACCGGCGATGGCCGATGTGATAACGGCCAGAGCACTGGCGCCGCTGGGTCAGTTGCTGGAATGGTCCGACCGCCATCGGACGGATACCGCTATTTGCCTTTTCCACAAGGGTAAGGACTGGCAGGCGGAGGTGGACGAGGCCAAGAAGAAATGGGACTTTTCCCCCGATGCCATTGCAAGCGTGACAGACCGTGACGCCGTCATCCTCCGAATCGGCCCCTACGCCGCCGCAGATCTTCGCGATCGCCAACCAGAAGGGCGGCGTCGGTAAGACGACGACGGCGATCAACCTCGCCACCGCCTTGGCGGCGGTCGGGGAAAAGGTGCTGCTGATCGACCTCGACCCGCAGGGCAATGCGTCGACGAGTCTAGGGGTGGGTAGAAGTGAGCGTTCACCTGGTTCCTATGAATATCTACTGGGACTGAATCCGATGGGTGAGTGCGTTCGCGCCACCCAGATCCCGGGGCTCGAGGTCATGCCCGCCTCGGTCCAGCTCGCGGGCGCCGAGATCGAGCTGATCGACATGGAACGGCGAGAGCACCGGCTGGCCGATGCCCTCGCTGCACCGGAGAGCGATGCCCGCCAGCGCTGGAACATCGTCCTGATCGACTGCCCGCCCTCGCTCGGCCTCGTCACCCTGAACGCCCTGGTTGCCGTCGATGCCGTCCTCGTCCCTCTGCAGGCGGAGTTTCTGGCGCTCGAGGGCATCGGGGCGCTGGGCAATACGATCGAGCGCGTCCGGAAGAGGCTCAACCCCAGGTTGCACATCATCGGCATCGTGTTGACCATGGTCGACCGCCGCATGAGCCTCAGCCAGCAGGTCGTGGCCGACGTGCGGGCGCATTACGGCGACCTCGTCTTCGGCACGACCATCCCGCGCAATGTCCGTATCGCGGAGGCGCCGTCGCATGGCATGCCCGTGCTGATCTACGACAATGCCTGTGCCGGATCGCAGGCCTATATCCTGCTGGCGAGCGAGTTCATTCGCCGCCGGCGCACCGCAGCGGAACAGGCAAGCGTCCATGAGCCAACCTCCTAAGCCACGCGGCCTCGGCCGCGGCCTCTCCGCCCTGCTCGGCGACGACGAAGTCGCTTCGGCCGTGACGCCCGCCGCACCTCCCCCACCTTCGACGCCGCAACCGCTGTCATCGCCGGCGTCACCGCCCGTTGCCGCTGCCGACGCCGAGTCATCGCGCCCGGCGGCTAACCGCACGCCGCTTACTCTGCCGATCGGCCAGCTCAAGCCGGGCAAGATGCAGCCACGCACGAGCTTCGAGGGCATCGAGGCGCTGGTAGAATCGGTCAAGGAATATGGACTTCTTCAACCCATACTTGTGCGCCCCCTGCGCGACGCAGCCGACAGCTACGAGATCATCGCCGGCGAGCGGCGGTGGCGAGCGGCGCAAAAGGCCCAGCTCCACGATGTGCCGGTCGTCATCCGCAGCATTGACGACAGGGATGCCTTGCAGATCGGCTTGGTGGAAAACCTGCAGCGGTCGGACCTCACATCCATCGACGAGGCGCTGGGCTACAAGCGGCTGATCGCCGAGTACAACCACACCCAGGAAGACATTGCGCGCATGATGGGCAAGAGCCGCCCGCATGTCGCCAACACGATCCGTCTGCTCGACCTGCCACCGGAGGTCCAGGAGATGGTCCGGCAGGGCGACCTGTCTGCCGGTCAGGCACGTACACTGATCGGTGTACCTGACCCACTGGCCATGGCCCGGCGCGTGGTTGAGGAGAAGCTGACGGTTCGCGACATTGAACGGCTGGCTGATAATACAAAAAAGCAGGCTAGGGCAGGCGGTGGCGGAAAAGCGAAGGCCGATGCCGGCGGCGGCGCGCCCAAGAGCGCCGACACGCGCGCGCTCGAGAAGCGCATCGAGGAGGCGCTGGGCCTCAAGGCCGACCTCAAGCTGCGCGGCCACGGCGAGCAGAGCGTGCTCAGTCTCGACATCCGCGACTTCGACCAGCTCGACACCGTCGTCGACAAGCTCACACGGCGTTAGTGTCTTTCGGCTTCAAGTCGCCACGCACCACCTCATCCTGAGGAGCGGCCGCAGGCCGCGTCTCGAAGGATCGGCAACAGGCGCGGTGCTCGTGCCCATGCTTCGAGACGCGCGCCTGCGGCGCGCTCCTCAGCATGAGGTCGGTGGTGGTGCTTCCATCGGACTCAGAAAGACGCCAGAGCTGTCAAATGGAGGAAAAGACCCCTCCATTCCGCGGCGCTCCGTGCGGCGCGGCGCGAAACGAGTTTCGCGCCTTACTGAGCCGCGATCTTCGACGCTGCCGGCGCGAAGTCGCGTTCCATCTCGCGGCGGAGCTTCACGGCGGTCAGCGACTCGTCCATCACGACGTCGGCATAGGTCAGCGACTGGCCGGCCTTGATCGGCTTCACCAGCTTGACGTTGTGGGCGAGGCCGAGCGGCAGGCTGCCGAGGCCGGTCGACTTCTCCGACGGGAACAGCTTGCCGTAGACCGTGTAGCCGCCCTCGCCGTCCAGAATCTCGCCCGGCTTGAGGTCGCGCTTGGCGGTGGCAATGACGTCGGCATGGAAGCCGATCGGCGTGCCGGTCGGCTCCTTGCGCAGGCCGATCGAGGCGACCGACATGCCGACCTCGAGGCCGATCAGGTGCCAGCGCTTGTACATGACGGAGTACCGGCCGCTCGGGTCGGTCTGCAGCATGTACTCCTCGAAGCAGTTCTTCTGGTACTCGGTGGC
>JABMNB010000630.1 GCA_013205335.1 Rhodospirillales bacterium | reverse complement strand
GTCGACGGGAGCAGATGTCCGCCTTCACCGGAACGCTGTCCGCGATCGACCGGAATCACTGTCCGCCTTCGTATGGAATGCCTGTCCGCCTTCACCGGAATCCGCAGGCTCAGCCCCGCACGGCCAAAATACTGAAACCACCGACAGATCAGTCAGTTAGGCGGTGCCTGCTAGCGGTTCGTTCGGTGGTCCGGCACAATTTCTCGGACGGCTGCCGTCGCCGGGGTCAGGACAGGGTAGGGGGCGGCTATAGATTGGGCCGAGCATCCTAGCCTACGTGATGGGCACGGTGGACCAGGAGCTGCTGGCTCGGAACGAACACCTGGCGGCCGAAAACCGCATCATGAAGGCCCAGCTGAAAGGTCGACAGAAGCTGCCCGACGCCGAGGCGGGAATTACACCTGCGACGGCCTCGCCCGCGTAAGAGACCGTTGGATCCCAGGTCCTTTCCCTCCGCCACTACCGCCCTGCACAATGCTCTCTGCCGGCGGGAGTGAGCCCGAAGAAGCCCAATAACGGCGGGCAATTCGCCAACGACCTGTTGACCGGGCTCGGCGCGGCCAGGGCCTGCCGGCTCTCTCTCAGGCCCTTTCTCTCCAAAGCTGTTGACTGCCGGATTTAGTACGCTTCTCGTAAATCATTGAATTGACGTGGTAATTCGGCGCGTAGTTCTGCGGGTTTCGAATGTGCAAGTGGTCGGGTGGTATGAACTGGGAGCGAACCGCGGCGAGCGGCTAATGCCCAGCCACGCCACGCCGGGTTGCCGGGAGACTGACCAAGACAACGCGGCGACACACGGCAAGATCATCGCCAAGGCGTGGCGGGATCCCCTGCATCAAAACGAAGGTCTCATCAGGGCGCTTTCAAACTGGGCCAGAATCGTGCCCGAGAGGATGCATTCTATCGTCGTATTTCAGGGCAATTGCAGTCTGTGGACCGAAATGTCTCCAATGCGGATTACTCGGGCGGTGAAACACGTTGCTGGCGAGCTTATCAGTGATCCCTTTTCACGGGCCGAGGTGGTGGAGGCTTCGCATCCCCGCCTTCTTGGCAAGGGAATCTCGAACGAGACGCTTGATCACATCGGGCCAGACTGAACCAACCAAGTTCGCGTCGTCGTGCTCATCCAGTTCCGAGGCAGCATAGATCGTCAGCAGCACACCTACATGGTGCGGAACCTGTTCGACAACGTAATCAAGGAATGGGTCTATGGTCAGGTCCCATGCGCCTTCAAGCATATCGTGGGGGCCTTCCTGCACCTCGTGGCAATACTCGTCCCAAAGAGATTTGTAGAGGTAGTCGTCGCCGAATATGCCGGACGACCGAATGCGCTGAAGAGAGTGGATCACCTTGCGGGCGAGTGCCTCGATTTCGATGCGGGCAAATGCGCGAACCGCCGCATGCGTGCCCTCAAGTACCGAGTGCCAATCTTCGTCCTTAGACATTCACAACTCCCGGCACGGGATTGTCGGAACCCGAACGGAACAAGCCCGGCACGCCCAGTATCCAACCCTCGACCTGTGCCACCGCGCGTTCGGGTGGTGTCAGGTCGGGCTTCAGGAAGCTGGCCAGGGTGCCATCACGGTCGACGCGAGAAAGCCAGGCGGCGATGCTGAAGGCGTCGTGCTGATCGCCGGTCCGGTCCTCGCGGGCGAAGCCGCGCGACCACAGCGCCGGGTAGACCTCGGCGATGGCGGACCGACCGGCCGGAATGTCCCAGCCGTCGAAGGGCCAGAAATGCACGCGGGTGCCGAGGCGCTGGCGGATGAAGCGCAGCCACGGGACGCCAGCGTGGGTAGATTTCGCCACTTGGCCCTGCACGTCAAAATGAAAGACTGACTTGGCGCCGCCCGCGCGCTCCTCGGTCAGGCGCCGCCAACGGGTATTGCCGGTGCGCGCCGCGCCGATGCCGACCGAACCGTCGCGGACGAAATCCACGTAGGTGTGATCCTGGTCGGTGGGCCAATGACGATGGAAATCGTCGAGGAACGCCGGCCATTCTGGCTTGAGGTGATGCACCTCGAAATAGCGCAGTGGAAAAGAAAAGCCGTGGTCGATGCCGACCAGCGTCGGCACATCCTCGGCGAGCCACTCCACCAGCCATTCGGCAATGCCCTTCCGCGTCCAGTATCTGCGCGGGGACGGCGGCGGCGAGACCTCCACCGGAAGTTCACCGGCTTCGGCCAGATAGACGCGCAAGCCCTTGAGGCTCGCAGTCGGCGTTTCCGCGCCGGTATAGTCGATGCCGATGGTACGAGCGAAAGCGGTCATCAGTTTCGATTCAATCCGTGTTCACCGCGCGTCAGGAGAATGCGCTTCCAGAACGCTTCGCGCGCGAGGATCAACTCGTCGGGCGTCGGCGCGGGGCGGGCTTCCAGCAGCGCGAAGCGGAATGCCTTGCGGCAATATTCCAGGGTCGGATCGTTCACGAGGGCGCGAAGCTCCACGTTCCCGCCGTGGCCGCTGGCGACATAGGCGCACCAGCGCGACCAGACGCCCTGATCGCCATAAGCTGATCCGATGTAGCGCTTGCCTGTGGTGATATCCGAAATCAGATAAATGCCCTTGATGCTGGAAAGCGCCGCCTGCCAGTCAGGGCGGGAATTGCGCACCAACGTTTCAAGTTCCTCGAAGGATAGATCGATGTCTTCGAAGCCTGGAAAGGATCGCCCGGAATAAGGTTCCCGCAGAATTTCCTGTACCTCCAAGCCGAGATAGTGGTTCTCAAACTTCACCCGCGTCGCGCGCTCGCGATAGGCAGAACGCAGTTTCAGCCGTCCGAGAAAGCCTTGGCCTTCCGTGGTGAGTTCGACCTCGTAGCGATCGGTGCGCCGTGCAACGACGCGGAACACCCCGCCGAACAGCCAGATGTCCGTCTCGTGATAGAACTGAACAAGCGAGAAAATGAAGGGCCGGTTGAAGTCATCCCGCGCCGGTCGATATTCTTGCCAGCCCTGCCATTCCTGCTTATTTCGCGCCCACACCTCAAGTGGTTGGTTCTCGCCATTCCAGCGCGCGAAGTGCAGCTTGTAGTGCTCGGGCGAAGCAATCGGCCAGATATCTGCGAGCTGGATCATCGCTCACCCTCGAAACGCTTGTTCGTTGTGCCAGCGAAGCGCCTCGGGATCAGGGCGTCGCAATATGTCATCAGGTTCAAAGATCGGCTTCCCGTGCAGCTCGTAATAGTGCTGTCCGTTATCGAACTCTTCTTTGATACGGCGGCTCACTTCGAAGTGCAGATCGGGCGTCACCGTCACATAGCCGGCGTCAAACAAACTGTGGATGTCGCGCCGAAGCAAAAGCCCGTTTCGCGCCTCATGTTCGCCGCCGTCGCCATAGGGGCGGATATGTGCGGCTTCGAGGGCCGGCAGGGTCCGCTCGTGCGTGATAGCGCAGCGGCGATTGTAGGTGTCCGTCACGAGCACCCGGAACGCGCCCTGCCCAAGGCGCGGCCGGATCAACTGTGGCTGGCCGAACCGCGCCTGGGATTCGGCCATGCCGGGGAAGCCCGACCGGTTCATCCGCTCGTTCACCGCGTCCCAAAGCGCGATCCCTTCCGCGTCGCCGGTGTTGTAGGTCTTAAAAGACACGATGTTCGGCGCCCAGCTCGCCGGAACGGGAATCCAGTCGGCCTCGGCGAAAAAGAACGGCTGTGTCAGGATGCGGCAGCCGATCTCGAAATCGCTCCGATCGCCCGGATCGACCCGCCGATAGCGCGCGATCCGCGCGCGCATCTCATGCGCCGATCGCGCACCATTTGCCTCGCCAAATGCCTGCCAGGCGAGTGAGCAAGGCAGAGCGTTGGCGTAGGCGAAGATGCCGCCGCCAACGATGAAGTTGCGAGGCGCGTGCAGCTTGAACAGGAACAGCTCGCCAGGCTGTAGGGCGCGGAAGTTCGCAGCGGATGGGGCCCAGAAATTGACCTCGCTCAGGTTCGGCTGACGGCGCAGCATGTCGAACCAGTCTCCGTCGGTGACGGCGATGACGAGATTGACTGCCATCCTATTCCGCCGCCTTCACCTCAGCCACATCCATCGGCGTGAGGGCTTCGGCCAGGAGGGCGTCGAGCAATCGGCTGCGGGTGGCAGCTGTGGCGGCAAGGCTCGCCTCCAGCCGGTCGCAAAGGGCCATCAGTTCATTGACCTTGGCGACGATGCGTGTTTGCTCGGCGAGAGGTGGGAGGGGGACTGCGACTCTCTTGATCTTTCCAACACTGAGGCTGAATAAGCCTGCCGAAGTAATTGCCAGCCGCCTCATCTCTTCCATTCCCATTGGCGAGTTAAGATAGAGAGTGACGTATGGCGTCAGATCCTTGAGTTTGGGTCGACACCGAATGATATGATTTTGATGAACGCAGTTCTCAATTTCTCCGTGCCAAACTGCACATCGCCCAATCTCACTTGCGCTACCATTCCCCTCGACGATCAAAATATCTTGCTGTTCGAGCCGATACTTTTCGAGCTCATTACCCGCCAGCTCAAATCTCTTGACGTTGGCCAGCTCTAATCGACCGCGGTAAACATTACCAACTCCAAGGTACGGGAAGGCATTGTTCTTGGGCGCGCGCGCCGGAGTTTTTTGGATGCCCCCAGTTACAACAAAGCAATGCTCAATGACGGTCCGTTGCCAACCTGGCGCGACACCTTCCTGTGAAATGTCTCCACCAGACCGAGGCTCCATAATGCCACGCAGAAACGCCGATGCTGGTTCATCGTTCGGATCCTGCGGGACGAGACCGCCCCGAACTGCCAAGTTCAGGAGCGTCTGCCGCAGTTGCTTGATCTGGTCGGGCCGCGCCGTTATCGAGGGCAGCACGTCGAGGGCGAACCGGGCGTCGGTCTGGAAGGTCTCGGGGGCGGGATCGTTGAGGCGGGCGAGGCTTGCGGCGGTCAGGCGATCCCGCGTTTCCTCCCGTGCCGTCTGTGACTTCTCGAGCTGGTCGCACAGAGCCATCAACTCATCGACCTTGGCGACGATGCGGTGCTGCTCGGCGAGGGGTGGGATCGGGATAGGAAGTTTAATTGCATTTGCAATTGTCACTTGGGGTTGGGCCGTGCCGGTGACTATCGCTTCCCTTGACGAAATCGAAAGAACGGAATGAAAATAGTGGAATATTGATACAAGATGGATCGAACAATTCGCAAACGATTGAGTTATTCGTAACGAAACACTGCGGCGGTGAGATGTTAGGTGTTCCACTGTAAGCACCACGACATGAGATCAGCAACATAGGTGCTTCGTAAAGATATCTTACATATTTGCCGATCAGCCCATTTGCCCCGAAAACCTCATATCCTTCGTCGAGAAGTTCACTTGTTGGCAGCAATTTTCCATATACAAGTTCAGTTAATTGATTGAGCCTTACCCATTTCCAATTAACTGGAATGTCAAAGGGGCGCTCCGAAGCGCCAATTGCACCCAAGGGTACTTCTCGTTTGGCGATACCCGCACTTAATTGACGGTTTCTCGCCACGCCAATCCGCTTCAACAATTCCGACGCAGGCTCGTCGTTCGCATCCTGCGGCACGAGC
>JABMNB010000629.1 GCA_013205335.1 Rhodospirillales bacterium | reverse complement strand
GGTCCAGCGCCGGCCCAGCAGGTCGAGCAGCGCCATGATCGGCCGGCCGGTCGTCGAGCCGCGCACCCTCTTCACCATCTATGTCACTCCGTTACTACATTTTCTGTAGCGACTCGTATCGCTCGTTGCTACGAATGTGTAGCAAACCCATTGGAGACCCGCCATGCCCCGCATCGCTCCCGCCGACGAGCCTTACCCGACCGAGATCGCGACCGCTCTTGCGCGCACCATGCCCCCGGGTATCGCGCCGCTGGTCCTGTTCCGAACCATGGCGCGCAACCCGCGCGTCTTCGGGAAGATGTTTGCCGGCGGCCTGCTCGACAGGGGCGCCCTCTCACTGCGCCAGCGCGAGGTCGTGATCGACCGCACCACGGCACGCCTCGGAGCCGAATATGAATGGGGCATCCACATCGCGTTCTTCGCGGAGAAGGTCGGCTTCGACCCGGAAAGGATCGCCGCGACGGTCCACGGGCCAGCCGATGCGCCCTGCTGGTCTGCCGACGAACAGGCGTTGCTGGCTGCCGTCGACGATCTGGTCGACCGCCGCACCATCGGTGACGAAACGTGGGCCGAACTCGGGGCCCATTTTGACGAGGCGCAGATACTCGAAGTGATCGCCCTCACGGGCTACTATCACACGATCAGCTTCCTCTGCCGCGCCCTCGACCTGCCGCTCGAAGCCTACGGCGCACGCTTCCCGGGTGGACATCGCGCGGGAGCACAAACGAAATAAACGAAATAAACGAATCAGACGAAGCGAGAGTCGCACCCCAGAATAGGGTATCCTGGTACCGTTGACGGGTCGATGTTGCCCGCCGGTACCTGCAAAAACCCATTCCAACAGCCTGCTAGCGCTTCGCCTTCGTGAGGCGGTCGACCCCGAGGATCAGCAGCCCGAAGAGGAGGCCCCAGAAGGCCGCGCCGACGCCGATCAGCGTGACGCCCGAGACGGTGACGGCCAGCGTGCCCGCCGCCGCGAGCCGGTCCTGTTCGCCGGCCAGGGCGATGCCCAGGGCGCCGGCCGTCGAGCCCAGCAGCGCCGTACCGGCCACGGTGGCCAGCAATGCCGGCGGCAGCGCGCCGAACAGGCCGACCAGCGAGGCGCCGAACAGCGCGATCAGGCCCCAGAACAGGGCGTAGAACGGCCCCGCCTTCCAGCGCTGCGCCGGATCGGGATGGGCGTCAGGGCCGGTGCACAGCGCGGCCGAGATCGCGGCCAGGTTCGACGTGTGGGCGCCGAGGAACGCCGTGCCGAGCGATGCGGCACCCGTCACGGCGAGGATGGGCTGCGTCGGCGGTAGATAGCCCGAACCGCGCAGCACCGCGAAGCCCGGCAGGTTCTGCGACGCCATGGTCACGAGATAGAGTGGCACGCCGAGACCGACGAGCGTGGCCACGTCCCACGCGGGCGCGGTGACGACCAGGGTCGAGAGGCCGAGCGACGGCAGTGGCTTCACGAGGCCCAGCGACCAGGCGAGCAGCGCGCCGCCGACCAGCACGATCAGCGAGGCAAGCGCCGGGAAGAAGAGGCGCGCCACCAGGAACAGGGCGATCAGCGGCAGCACCAGCAGCGGCGCGGACGGCACATGCTCGACCATCGCCATGACGAGCCGCAGCAGGATGCCGGCCAGCATGGCGGCGGCGATGCTGGGCGGAATCCTGCCGATCAGCCGGCCGAGCGGTTTCACCGCGGCGGTCAGCAGGATCAGGAGCGCTGCGAGCACAAATGCGCCGACCGCAGCCGCGAAGCTCGGCACGCCGGACGTCGAGGCGATCAGCGCGGCGCCCGGCGTCGACCAGGCGGTGATGATCGGCATGCGGTAACGCACGCTGAGGATCAGGGCGCTCACCGCCGTGGCGAGGCCCAGCCCCGAGACCCACGAACTCGCCTGATCGGGCGTTGCGCCCACCGCCTGCGCAGCCGCCAGCACCACGGGCAAAGTGCCGCCCACGCCCGCGATCGTCGCGACCAGAGCAGCGGCCGCGACGGAGACGAGACCGCCGGTTTTCAACGGCGCACGCCTGTCGAACTCCACACCATTGTCATCCCGAGCCGCAGGCGAGGGACCTTTGATCGGTGCCGCGAAAGGTCCCTCGCTACGCTCGGGATGACAAACTTCGTCGAACGATCGCCCCGCGCCCTAAGCATTCGCGCGCTCGACCATCGCCTGGAGCAGGATCTGCGCGCCAGCACCGACGTCGCTCTTGCTGGCGTCCTCGATCTCGTTGTGGCTGATGCCGTCCTTGCAGGGCACGAAGACCATAGCCGTCGGCGCGACGCGGCTGACATAGCAGGCGTCGTGGCCGGCGCCGCTCACGATGTCCATGTGCGGATAGCCCGCCTGCTCGGCGCCGCGGCGCACCGCATCGACCAGTTCCTTCGCGAAGGGCGATGGCGGGAAATACCAGATCTGCTCGATCTTGACCTCGAGCCGGTGACGCTGCGCAATCTCGGCCACGGCCGCCCGCATCTCGGCATCCATCTTCGTCAGCTCGCCATCGTCGGGATGGCGGAAATCGAGGGTCATGAAGACTCGCCCCGGGATGGTGTTGCGCGACTGCGGCAGGCTGTCGATGACGCCGATCGTCGAGCGCCCATTGGGCCGGTTGCCGATGGTGCGGGCGGCGACGATCAGCTCGGCGGCGCCGACCAGCGCGTCGCGGCGGCCTTCCATCGGCGTCGTGCCGGCATGGCTCTCCATGCCCGTCCAGTTGATCTCGTACCAGCGCTGGCCCTGGGCGCCCGTGACCACGCCGATTGTCTTCTTTTCGCGCTCGAGGATCGGGCCCTGCTCGATGTGCGCCTCGAAGAACGCACCGACGGGACGTCCGCCGACCGGTTCCTTGCCGTCGTAGCCGATCTGCTTCAGCGCCTCGCCAAAGGTCACGCCGTCGCGATCCTTGATCGACAGAGCATGCTCAAGTGTGAAGGCGCCGCCGAACACGCCCGAGGCCACCATCGCGGGCGCAAAGCGACAACCCTCCTCATTGGTCCATACCGCGACCTCGATCGGCGCCTCGGTGACATAGTTGGAATCGTGAAGCACCCGCAGCACCTCAAGCCCCGCCATAACGCCATAGGCGCCGTCGAACTTGCCGCCAGTCGGCTGGGTGTCGAGATGGCTTCCTGTCATCACGGGCGGCCTGGCAGGATCACGCCCCTCGCGACGGGCGAAGACGTTGCCGAGCTGGTCGACCTTGATGGTGCAGCCCGCTTCCTTGGCCCAGCGCACGAACAGATCGCGCCCCTGCCGGTCGAGATCGGTCAGGGCGATGCGGCAGACGCCACCCTTCTCCGTTCCGCCGATCTGGCCCAGCTCCATCAGGCTCGACCAAAGCCGGTCGGGATCGACGCTGAGATTGGGGCGGTCGTTGGCTGTCATCATCTACTCCGGGCAAAAGCGAGGCGCGACCATAGCAAATGCCAGCCAGCGAAACGAAGTGCTTGAGCGTGCCTGCTACGTCTTGCATGGGTGAGGCCCAGGAGGAATTTCATCGCATGCTTCCGCTGTCCGACACGCTCGTTCTCGACCTGACGCAGGTCATCGCCGGCCCCACCGCCGGCCAAATTCTGGGCGACATGGGCGCCGACGTGATCAAGGTCGAGCCGCTGAACGGCGAACATTTCCGGCCGCATTTCGGCGGCGCCTGGGTGCCGTCGATGAACCGCAACAAGCGGGGCCTGGCGCTCGATCTCCGCAGCGAGGGCGGCAAGGACGTGCTGATGCGGCTGGTCAAGAAGGCCGACGTGTTCATGGAGGCCTTCACCCCGGGCGTGATCGACAAGCTGGGCTTCGGCTGGGAGACCGTCTCCAAGATCAATCCCCGGACGATCTATGCCTCGATCTCCGGCTACGGCCAGACGGGCCCCTATTCACCGCGCGCCGGCTACGATCCGTGCATCCAGGCCGAGATCGGCCTGATGGACGCCACCGGCCCCTACCAGGGCGAGATGTGCCGCGTCGGCACCGCACCCATCGATTATTCGACCGGCCTTGCCTGCGCGGGCGGCATCGCCTTCGCGCTGCTGCACCGGATCAAGACCGGCAAGGGTCAGCGCCTCGACCTTTCGCTGTTCGACGTCGGCATGCATCTGATGAGCCACTGGATCACCAACCACGGTCTCACCGGCGAGAACCCGGAGCGCATGGGCACGTCGAACACGATCCTCTGCCCGCTGCGCGTCTTCCCGACGAAGACGCAGCCGGTGTTCGTGGCCGGCACCAACGACGCATTCTGGCGCATGCTCTGCACGGCGCTCGACAGGAAGGACTGGCTCGACGACGAGCGCTTCAAGACCAATGCCGGCCGCGTCGCCCATCGCGCCATCCTTGAAACGATGATCGAGGAATATTTCCTGCAATACACCGCCGACGAACTGCTCGAACGGCTGATCCCGGCGGGCATGCCTTGCTCGGCCGCCTACAAGGTGAGCGACGTGATCAGCAGCGATCATGCCCGGGCGCGCGGCAGCGTGCTGGAGATCGACTATCCCGGCATCGGCCCGGTGAAGTCCGCCGCCAATCCGATCAAGCTGTCCGACGCGCCGGTCGAGACGCGGCAGAAGTCGCCCGGGATCGGCGAGCACACGGTCGAGATCATGCGCGGGGTCGGCTATAGCGATGACGAGATCGCCGCGCTCGAGACGGCGAAGGCCATCGCGACCAGCAGAGAGTGACATCGTGAAGATCGTCTATTCCGAAAAGCACGCCGAGCACGACCCGCAGAACTTCGTCGTGCGCGGCACCAGGCAGCGCAGCGCCGAGCAGCCGGAGCGCGCCACCCGCCTGCTGGCCGCCGCGCGTGCAGCCGGCCACACGATCCTGCCGCCGGGATCGTATGGCCCCGGGCCGGCCTCCTCGGTGCACACGCGGGACTATATCGACTTCCTGCAGATCGCCGCGCGCGAATGGGCGAAGCTGTCGGGTTCGAGCCCCGAAGTCGTGCCCAACGTCCATCCGGCGCGCGCCCATGCTTCCTACCCGAAGGCCCTGGCTGGCCGCGCCGGCTGGCATCAGGTCGACCTGGCCTGCCCGATCGGGCCGCACACCTGGGAGGCCGCGCTCGCCGCAACCGAGGTCGCCACGACCGTGGCCGACATGATATTGGCGGGAGAAGACCACGCCTATGCGCTCTGCCGACCGCCGGGCCACCACGCCTATGCCGACATGGCGGGCGGCTTCTGCTTCCTGAACAACACCGCCGTCGCCGCGCAGCGCCTGCGCGACAAACACGAGCGCGTCGCCATCTTCGATGTCGACGTGCATCACGGCAACGGCACGCAGGCCATCTTCTACGAGCGCGACGACGTGCTCACCGTCTCGATCCACGCCGATCCCGACAATTACTATCCCTTCTTCTGGGGCCACGCGCACGAGCACGGCGCCGGCAAGGGCCAGGGTTTCAACCTCAACCTGCCGCTGCCCTTGGGTTCGCCCGACGCCCCGTGGCTCGCAGC
>JABMNB010000072.1 GCA_013205335.1 Rhodospirillales bacterium | reverse complement strand
GGGCCATTCGATCCACGAATAGACGATCTTCTCGTCGGGCGTGGCCTTCACCGCGCCCTTGTAGTCGGTGATCTTGCCGTCGGGCACGTCGTCGCCCCAGGTCTCGACGATGCGGACCGCGCCATATTCCCTGAACAGCGCGGCCGACTTCTTCGCCATATCGAGATAGGCCTGCTTGTTGCCGGCCGGCACTGCCGCGAGGAAGCCGTCGACGTATCCGGTCTTGCCACCCTTGCCTTCGTCGAGGATCGGCGTGAAACCGGCGACGATCATGCGTTGGCCGTCGAACGGCATCGGGCCCATGTCCTTCATGCGCGGATCGGCCATCATCCCGGCATGCGCCGCATCGGCCACGGCCTTGCTGGGAAACTCCAGCCACGAGAAGACGACGACCTCGTCGGGCTTGGCCTTCACCGCGGCCCTGAAGTCGGTGAGCTTGCCGTCGGGCACGTCGTCGCCCCAGGCCTCGACATGGCGCGTCGCCCCGAACTCTTTCATCACCGGGGCGAAGTCGGCGGCGAGCTTGCGGTAGGCCTCCTTGTTCGCGGCCGGCACCGGCACCACGAATCCCTGCACGTAAGTCATGACAATCTTCCTTTCGGTTGATTCAAGCAGGAAGAGTTGATATCAACGTAACTACATCATGTCAAAGACTCCGAACGCTTCGTTCCAGACGACGGTGCACGTCTACAATCACTGCCTCTGCTTTGCCGCGCAGCGCGCCGCGCGTGCACTGGCGCGCCGCTTCGACGAGGCGCTGGCACCGCTCGGCCTGACCAGCGGACAATTCTCGCTGCTGACGTCGCTCAACCGGCCCGAGGCACCGTCGATGGGCTCGATCGCGGCGCTCCTCGTGATGGACCGCACCACGCTCACCGCCAACCTCAAGCCGCTTAAACAACGTGGCCTCGTCGAGATCGCGATCGATCCGGCCGACCGCCGTGTGCGACGGCTCGAGCTGACATCCGCGGGGCGGCGTCTCCTGCGATCGGCCCTGCCGATCTGGCAGGCGACGCACGGCGAGATCGACCGGCTCGTGGCGTCGTCGGATGCCACGATGTTGCGTGCCGGCCTAAAGGCGCTCGCATGACCATTCTCGCCCGCGTCTGCAGCAAGGTCGAATACGAACACTCCAGGCTGACCCGCACATCCTCACCCTGAGGAGCGTCGCGCAGCGGTGCGTCTCGAAGGATGGCCAGCGGGCGCGATGCGTGTAGCCCATGCTTCGAGACGGCGCTGCGCGCCTCCTCAGCATGAGGTGGTTGTTGTCAGGAACCCGATGCGACCCGGGCTTACGCCGTTACGTCGCGATCGTCTTGCCCTTGAACGTACAGAGATCGTTCACCATGCATCCCGGACACAGCGGCGTGCGGGCCTTGCAGGTATAGCGGCCGTGCAGGATCAGCCAGTGATGGGCGTGCAGCTTGTATTCCTCGGGCACGCGCTTCAGCAGCTTCAGCTCGACCTGCAGCGGGTTCTTGCCCGGCGCCAGGCCGGTGCGGTTGCCGACGCGGAAGATGTGCGTGTCGACGGCGATGGTCGCCTCGCCGTACGCCACGTTCATCACGACGTTGGCGGTCTTGCGGCCGACGCCCGGCAGCGCCTCCAGCTCCTCGTGGGTGCGCGGCACCTCGCCGCCATGCCGCTCCAGCAGGAGGTGGCTGAGTGCGATGACGTTCTTGCCCTTGTTGCGGAACAGGCCGATCGTCTTGATGTGGTCGATCAGCCTGGCCTCGCCCAGCGCCACCATCTGGGCCGGCGTCTTGATGACCTTGAACAGCGGCCCGGTCGCGCGATTCACACCGACATCGGTGGCCTGCGCCGAGAGCACGACGGCCACCAGGAGCTGGTAGACATTGTCATATTCCAGCTCCGTCTCGGGCTCCGGCATTGCCTTCTTGAGGCGTGCAAAGAACTCGGGGATGACGGCAGTCTTCATCAGGGCCATATAGCTCCATATCATGACCGAGACGCCCCTTCCGGCGGTTCATTTCGCCACCTCGCTATCGCCGTACCGCAGCCTTTCCCCGGACGGCTTCCGCTTCGTGGTCGGCGGCGCGATCGCGGCCAATCTGGTGATCGGCCTGCCGATGCTGATTATGGGCGCCTGGCCGGTCTTCGGCTTCATGGGCCTCGACGTCTTCCTCCTGTGGTGGCTTTTCAAGCGCAGCTATCTCGATGCGCGCCGCAGCGAGACGTTGTTGCTGACCGACCGCGAACTGATTGTCGTGCGGGTCGCGCCCGACGGCGAGCGCGAGGAGCATCGGCTCGACGCCTACTGGCTGAAGGTCGAGGCGACCGAGGAGCGCCTGGTCGTGGTCTCGCGCGGCAACCGCGCCGTGATCGGCCGCTTCCTCGGCCCCGACGAGCGCCTGCGCGTCGCCGACCAGCTCAAGGCCGCGATCGCCGACATGCGCGCGCCGCGTTACGACCACGCCTGGGACGAGTAGGCTTCGCTGCCGTTCTTGTCCTCTCCGCCGCTTGCGGGGGCGGAGAGGGCAATCAGCCGAAACGAGGACTCACAGCCCCAGCACGTCCTTCATGCCGTAGAGGCCGGGCTTCTTGCCTTCCAGCCACTTGGCCGACTTCACCGCGCCGGCGGCATAGGTCT
>JABMNB010000628.1 GCA_013205335.1 Rhodospirillales bacterium | reverse complement strand
GGGCTTGATCTGCCTGGTCGGTGTCCAGACGAACCAGTTCCCGCATGCCGTCGATCTCGCCCGCAAGTTCCTGAAGGGCCGCTTTCCCGTGGCAATCGGCGGCTTCCATGTGTCGGGCTGCCTCTCGATGCTGCCTGTGATACCGCCCGAGATCCAGGAAGCCATGGACATGGGCGTCTCGATATTCGCGGGCGAAGCCGAGGAAGGCCGATTCGACCTCGTGATGCGTGACGCCATGAACGGCACCATGAAGCCGCTCTACAACTACATGGACGACCTGCCGGGGCTCGAAGGCGCACCCATCCCGCACCTGCCGCCGTCGGCGCTGGCGCGCAACGAGGGCGGCATGTCGAGCTTCGACCTCGGCCGCGGCTGCCCATTCCAGTGCTCGTTCTGCACGATCATCAACGTGCAGGGCCGCAAGAGCCGCTTCCGCACCGCCGACGATCTCGAAGCGATCGTCCGCCAGAACTACAAGCAGGGCATCACGTCGTTCTTCATCACCGACGACAACATGGCCCGCAACAAGCACTGGGAAGACTTCTTCGACCGGCTCATCGAGTTGAAGGAGAACGAGGGCATCCAGTTGTCCCTGATCATCCAGGTCGACACCCAGTGTCATCGCATCCCGAACTTCATCCACAAGGCGCGCTGGGCTGGCGTCTATCGAGTGTTCATCGGTCTCGAGAACGTCAATCCGGACAACCTGCTGGCCGCCAAGAAGCGCCAGAACAAGATCACCGAATACCGAAAGATGCTGCAGGCGTGGCATAACACCGGCGCCTCGACCTGGGCGGGATACATCCTGGGCTTCCCGGGCGACACGCGTGCGTCGATCCTGCGCGACATGGAGATCATCAAGAAGGAGCTGCCGCTCGACATCCTCGAGCTGTTCATGCTGACGCCGCTCCCCGGCTCGGAGGATCACCAGACCCTGTGGAAGCAGGGTGTCTGGATGGACCCCGACCTCAACAAGTACGACGTGCATCATCGCTGCGTACATCATCCCAAGATGAGCGACGCGGAGTTCGAGCAGGTCTATCGCGAAGCCTGGAAGTCCTACTACACGCCCGAACACATCGAGACGGTGGCACGCCGGCATGGTGCGATCCCCGGCCGTAACCCGGCAGAGCCGGCGCACTTCATGACCATGTTCAAGATCATGTTCGAGGCCGAGGGCGTGCATCCGCTGGAAGGTGGCGCGGTGCGCATGAAGTATCGGCTCGACCGCCGCAACGGCATGCCGATCGAGCCGATCGGCGTGTTCCATCTCAAGGTCGCGCTCAACTTCTGGCACAAGCTCAAGATCTACACGCGCCTCACCCTGCAAGGCATCGCCATCGGCCGGAAGGTCAAGAACGACCCGAAGCGGCTCGAATACACCGACCTCGCTTTGCAGCCGGTGGTCGACGAGGATATGGACAAGCTCTCGTTGTTCGCGGAGACCTCGGGCGGCGGTGCGGCCGTCAACAAGCGCCGCGGCGAGGATCTCGCCCGCGCCAAGGTCGCCGCGCAGCAGAGCCAGCAGCGCCTCGCCGCCGCGGAATAGCGGCGCCGCGAGCCCTCCCTGGGACGGCAGAGATGATCTAATGAACGACCGGCGGCGTCACCTCACCGAGACCGTCCGCGTCCGTGGCTGAAATCGTGGTGCGCACCATCGATCGTTCGCGCTTGTAGTCCCACGGCCGGCCGCGATGGAGCATGGCGCGGTTGTCCCACATGACCGCGTCGCCCTGGCGCCATTTGTGGCTGCAGACGAAATCCTGCCGTGTCGCCTCGTCGAGTAATTGCGAGAGGAGCTGGCGGGCATCGCGATCGTCCATGCCGTCGATGGCATAGGCGTGGCTCGCCACATAGAGCGCGCGCCGGTCGTTGGTCGGGTTGCGCCAGTTCAGCCGCCAGCGCACGGGCGGCAGCGCCTTGCGCTCCTCGGCATTGGCGAGGTCGGGATGAATTTGGTCGCGGCTGTTGGCATAGGAGTGGGTCGCCACCGAATTCTTCAGCCGCTCCTGCATGTCGCCCGGCAGCCGCTCCCAGGCGAGCCGCGTCGAGGTGAACTCGGTCTCGCCGCCCTCGCCGGGCAGCACGCGCGCGCTCAGCACGGAGGCAAGCGCCGGCGTCTTCTTGAACGAGGAGTCGGTGTGCCAGAGCGCATTGGCCTTGGCGATCAGCACCTGCCGATGGTCGGGCGGCACGATTTCGCCCTGTTGGCCGACATTGGTCAGGCGCGAATAGAAGCTGTTCTCGCCGAGCGACGCCGCCTTGGTCAGTTCGAGCGGCCCGAAGGCGCGGCTGTAGGCGACCTGGATGTCGTCGGCGATCACCTGATCGCGGAACACGAGGAGTGAATGCGTCTCGAAGGCCTCACGGACGGCTTTGTAGGCTTGCGCATCAGTCGCGACATCGAGCAACGATACACCCTTCACCTCGACTCCAAAGCCGGGTCCCAGCGGAACCAGTTCCATCGCGTTCCTCCTCGCGGTTTCTTTTGCGGGGGGATTTTATCGCACCGGCACGGGGGACGGCTATAGTACGATTCTTGCACTCCAAGCATTGTTGACCCCCAGATGGCCGCCCGCTCCCCGCCTGCTCCCCGCCTCGCCTTCGTTTGCGCCACCACCCCGGCGGCGCGCGAGGCCAAGGCCTGCCTCGAAAAGCAATATGGGGCGGCCACCACAGCAGAGGCCGACATCATAATTGCGCTGGGTGGCGATGGGCTGATGCTGCAGGCGCTCCATCGCAACATGCGGCGTCTGAAGCCGATCTACGGCATGAATCTCGGCACCGTGGGCTTCCTGCTCAATACCTATAAGGAAGCCGGCCTCCTGCAGCGTCTCAAGAAGGCCCGCCAGGTGACGCTGACGCCGCTGCGCATGGTGGCGACCGACACCCGCAGCAAGGTCTCGGAGGTGCTGGCCATCAACGAGGTGTCGCTCCTGCGCTCCAGCCGCCAGACCGCGCGGATCGAAGTCGCGGTCGACGGCAAGAAGCGACTGCCCGAACTCCACTGCGACGGCGTCCTGGTGGCGACGCCCGCCGGCTCGACGGCCTACAACCTCTCCGCCCACGGTCCCATCCTGCCGCTCGGCGCCGGACTTCTGGCGCTGACGCCGATCAACGCCTTCCGGCCGCGGCGCTGGCGCGGCGCGCTGCTGTCGCGCACTTCGCGCGTCGAGTTCACCATTCTCGATTCGAAGAAGCGCCCCGTGGCGGCGGCGGCGGATTCCGTGGAGATGCCCAATGTCGCCCACGTCACAGTGACGGAGGCAATCGACACCCGCCTCACGCTCTTGTTCGATCCCGAGCACGATCTCGAGGAGCGCATCCTCAAGGAGCAGTTCCTTCCTTGAGCGGCAAGGACGTCGCCTTCAAGTCGGCAAAAAAGAAGATCATCGGCCACGAGGGCTGGCAGCCGCTCGTGCTGGCGATTGCCATCGGCACGGCGGGCGGCTTCGTGTTCGACTGGTTGCGCATGCCGCTGGCCTGGATGCTGGGCGCCTGCGTCTTCTCCACCGTCGCTGCCTTCCTTGGCCTGCGCGTCGGCATGCGGGTGCGATTGCGCCAGGGCATGATCATCATCCTGGGCGTGCTGCTGGGCTCTTCCTTCACGCCGGAGCTGGCTCAGCGGCTGGGAGAGTGGGCGGTCAGCCTGTGTGTCCTCACCGGCATGACCATGACCGGCGCCACCCTCTGCTATGCCTGGCTGCGGCGCGTCACCGACTGGGACAGGGTCACCTGCTACTTCGCGGCCATGCCGGGCGGGTTGAACGACATGACCATCATGGGCGGCGCCATGGGGGGCGAGGAGCGCTCGATCGCGCTCGCCCATGCGCTGCGCATCCTGACGGTCGTGCTCACCATTCCGATCTGGTACCGGCTGGTGAACGGCGCGCAGACCAGCGTTCTGACCATGGTCCACGGGCCGACCGGCAACGACTGGAAGGACTATGCTATCCTCATCGCCTGCGGCGTGATCGGCGCGATCGTCGGCCGACTGCTGCGCCTGCCGGCGAGCTTCATGATGGGCCCGATGATCGTGAGCGCCATCGCCCATCTCGGCGGTTTCACCAACTCGCAGCCGCCGGGCTTCCTGGTCGCGGCGGCCCAGGTCGTGGTCGGCACCGGCATCGGCTGTCGTTTCGTCGGTGCCAACTTCGACAGGCTGCACAAGGAGATGGCGGCCTCGATCGGCGCCGCCTTCATCCTCATCGCCTGTGCCGTGGGCTTCGCGGAGATCACCGTGGCGCTGACCGGCCTAAATCTCGACGCCACGGTGCTGAGCTACTCTCCCGGCGGCTTCGCCGAGATGAGCCTGATCGGCCTGGCGCTCGGCATCGAGGTCGCGATGGTGGCGACCCACCATCTGTTCCGGCTGTTCCTGATCATCATCACCGGACCGATCGTCTTCCGGACGATCCTGAGACGCGCGCGCCGCTGATCAGCCTCCTCGGCTAGCGCCTTTCTGCCTCGAGTCGACACGCACGGCCTCATCCTGATGCTGGCCACAGGCCGCGCCTGTCCTCGCGGTACCCTGGTACCCCTTCCGGTGACCGCCCGAGTCATTTCGTTTGTTTCGTTTATTTCTGTTATTTCGAATATGCCCCCCCCCGACGATGTCTCCGCCCTCCATCAGAGCAGGGCTATCGCATGTGAGACAAGGTCCCTCACTGCGTTCGGGATGACAGCGTTTTCTGTATCGGCGCACGCTGCCAAGCCGGGCAAATTGTCATCCCGAACGCAGTGAGGGATCTTTCCCTTACGCGAACAGGCGAACTGCACCGGCCCTTCGGGCGACATGCGATCGCCCTGCCCATCAGAGGGGGCCTCCTTCGATTCCCTCCAAATCCCGACGCTCTAGGCCCGCACCGTGATGCCGCCGTCGACCACCAGCAGGTGGCCGTTCACATAGGACGATTGGTCCGAGGCGAGGAACAGCGCGGCGTTGGCGGTGTCCCAGCCGGTGCCCATCTTGCCGGTCGGCGAGGCACGATCGCGGATGGCGATCATCTTGTCGTAGGCTTGGTTATGGTCCTTCTCGCTCTTGGCATACTGCTCGGCCAGGAAGTCGATCATCGGCGTGTGCATCAGGCCGGGCAGGATCGCGTTGCAGCGAATGCCCTTCTCCGCGTACTGCGAGGCGATCGCCATGGTGAGCGAGTTCACCGCGCCCTTACTGGCATTATAGGCCAGGTACGAAATTCCCTTGGGGCTGCGGATCGAGGCGATCGAGCTCACGTTCACGATCGCGCCCTTGCCCTGCTTCTCCATGATCGGCAGCACATGCTTGGCCGTGAGGAAGAAGCTCTTCACGTTGACGTCGAACACGCGGTGCCACTCGTCCTCGCTGAGCTCGACCGGCCCTCCCTGCGAGCCGATGCCGACATTGTTGTCGAGGATGTCGATCCGGCCCCACTTTTCCATGCAGGCATCGACCATCGCCTTCACGTCGGCATTGTTCGACGCATCGGCCTCGAAGGCGATGGCCGATTGCTTGCCGACTTCCTTCTCGATCAGGCCCACCGTCTCCTCCGCCGCGCTGCGCTTGCGATCGACGCAAAACACCCTGGCGCCCTCGCGCGCGAAGGTGATCGCCGTGCACTTGCCGTTGCCCCAGCCGGGTCCGCTCGAGCCCGCCCCGACGACGATCGCCACCCTGTCCTTCAGCTTGCCGCTCATGCCGCTCCGCTCCCGCTTCATCTTCCTCTCCCGTCTTCTGGGGAGGGAAGGATTGCGATCGAGCCTAGCACGAACGGCCGGTTTGGAATCATGGTGACGATGCGACACGCCCCGTCCATGATCTTAGCCATGGACACGAACCATCACGAGACCATGATGCGGCAGGCCCTCGAACTCGCCGCCGTCGCAGACAGGGAAGGCGACATGGGCGTTGGCGCGGTGATCGTGCGGGAGGGCGAAATCGTCGGCCGCGGACGCAACCGCATCCACACGGGCAACTCGCTGATTCATGCGGAGACCGACGCCATTTCCGATGCCTGCCGCACGCTCGGCACGGACGACTTGTCGGGCACCACGCTCTACACCACGGTAGAGCCTTGCCCGATGTGCGCCGGCGCCCTGTTGAACGCCAAGGTCGGCCACTGGGTGCTGGGC
>JABMNB010000627.1 GCA_013205335.1 Rhodospirillales bacterium | reverse complement strand
CGACTGACCGCCGGCGTCGAGCCAAGACCGACCGGCTTGTCGAGCACGATCCAGCCGTCGACCTTGTCGCCCTTTTTTCTTCGCGCCATCCGACCGACCAACGAGCGTGTTGCCCATCCTTCGAGACGCGGCCTGCCGGCCGCTCCTCAGGATGAGGTCCGGGCGTGAAACAAGAAGGCCTCACCGTGCGGAGGCTGCGAAGCAGCCGTCTCGAAGGGTGGGCAACCCGGCGGGCGCTCCTTTAAGCCGACAAACCGTTGCGCGCCAGCCGTCGCTTCAGGCAGGCTGCGAGCATGAAAATGGGATTGCAGTCGGATCGTGTCCGGCAAGGCACGCTCTTCGGACTGTTCTTCCTGTCGGGAGCAGCCGCCCTCATCTACCAGACCGCGTGGCACCGGCTGCTCGGCCTGTTCGCCGGAGCCGACACGATCGCCGCCGCTCTGGTCGTCGGCGCCTTCCTGCTGGGCCTCGGCATCGGCAGTCTCGCCGCCGGCCTCTACGCCGACCGTCTCTCGCGCCGTGGCGCCCTGATCGCCTTCGCGCTCTGCGAAGTGGGCATCGCGGCCTTCGCCGTGGTCAGCCCGTGGCTCTACTACGACGTCATCTATCGCGAGTTCCTGCCGCTTTCGTCCTCGCGCGGCGTCATCTTCGCCGTCGTCTTCCTCGGGCTGCTGTGGCCGACGTTCCTGATGGGCTGTTCGCTGCCGTTCCTCTCCAAGGCCGTGGTGAGCCAGATCGCGGGCTCCGCGCAACTGATCGGATGGCTCTACGGGCTGAACACGCTGGGCGCCGGCATCGGCGCCTTCGTCGGCGGCTGGTTCCTGATCGGCACGCTGGGCTTCGACAAGGCGATCTATGTTGGCGCCGCGCTCAATCTCGTCGTCGCGATCGGCGGCCTGCTGCTGGCGCGCGGGCTCGACATGGCAGAGGCGGCACCGCGTGCGAAAGCGGCGACATCGCTGGAATCAAACGACGGCATCGTGTGGCGATGGTCGCTGCTGGTCTTCATCAGCGGCTTCCTGATCGTCGCCCTGCAGATCGTCTGGTTCCGGCTGATCGGCGTCCTGCTGCAGTCCAACGGCTACAGCTTCTCGCTGGTGCTGACGGTGTTCCTCCTGGGCGACGCGGCGGGCCTGCTGGTCGGTGCGCGCGTCATCAATCGCATCGCCGATCCGCGGCGCTTCTTCTTCCTGATGCAGGGCATCGCCACGGCGCTGGCGCTGGCCGGTGCCTGGTTCGTCTATCTCGCGATCGGCGCCGGGCTCCTGCCGTCCACCTTCGTCGATCGCGACATCATGAGCGGCAATGCCGCCGACATCGCCCTCATCGCCTTCCTGCTGGCCATCGTGGTGCTGCCGGCGTCGTTCATCATGGGCTTCTCCTTCCCGGTCGTGCAGAAGGCCGTGCAGCGCGACCTCGACCGGCTGGGCAGCCGCGTCGGGCTGGTGCAGCTCGCGAACATCATCGGCAACAGCATGGGCAGTCTGGTGGCAGGCCTGCTGCTGCTCGATCTCGTCGGCACGGCCGGCACGCTGAAGCTACTGGTCGCCATCGGCCTCGCCTTCTCGGTCCTGCAGTTCGCCGGGCCGCGCGCGACGCGCTGGGCCTGGCTGCCGGCCGCCGTGCTGGTGGCGGGGCTGCTGATGTTTCCCGGGGGCGAGGCCTTCTGGCGGCGCCTGCACGGCCTCACCAACGAGAAGGCCATCATGGCCGAGGACAAGACCGGCCTCAGCCTGCTCAGGATGGCGGGCAGCGAGGACGGCCGCCTGTACATCCAGGGCCATTCGCAGAGCCGCCTGCCCTTCGACACGGTGCACGCCTATCTGGGCGCCATCGGGCCGCTGACGCACGCCACGCCGCGGCGCGTCCTGGTGATCGGCTCGGGCACCGGCGGCACACCCTATGCGGCGGGCCTGAATCCCGCGACCGAAACAGTGAAGGTGATCGAGATCGTGGCGCCGGTGATCGAGACGCTGAAGACGTACACAGCGGCCGGCGGGAAGTCGGGCGTCGACGAACTCCTGTCGAGTCGCCGCTTCGACGTCGTCGTCGCCGACGGCCGCCATGCGCTGGCGCTCGACCCGACACGCTACGATGTGATCGAAGCCGATGCGATCCTGCCCAAGACCGGGCTGTCGGGGCTGCTGAACTCACGCGAATTCTTCGAGCAGGTGAGAGCCAAGCTGGCGCCCGGCGGGATCTACGTGCAATGGGCACCGACCGAGCGCTCGATCGCGACCTTCCGCTCGGTCTTTCCCTACGTCACCCTGATCCATCCGGCGATGCTGGGCAGCGACAGCCCCATTCCCTACAGTCGCGAGAAAGTCGCGGCCCTGCTGGCGCGGCCCGACGTGGCCGCACATCTCGCGGCGGCACGAATAGACAAAGTCGAACTCGGCAAATGGTTCGAGGACAAGAAGATCGAGGTGCTGAACGACGGCAAGACAGTGCCGGCGCCTTCGCCCAACACGGATTTCTTTCCGCGCGACGAGTATTACCTCAATCGCCGTCCTTGATATCGTCTTCCTTGATATCGTCGTCCCGGATATCGCGGGCGACGTCGGGCCGGCGCAGCAACGCGCCGATCTTGTCGGCCTCTTCGAAGGTGCGATCGATCGCGAAACGAATATCGGGCGCGCTGCGCAGGCCCGCTTTCTCGCTGACCCGGGCCCGGAACCACGGCGCGGCCCGACGCAGCGCGGCGAGCAGCCGTTCCTGGTCATCGCCGCCCAGCGGCATCACGAACGCGGTGGCGTTGCGCAGGTCGGGGCTGACATCGACCGACGTGACCGTGATCGTGGCATCGCGCAGGTCGGGATCGTGCATGTTTCCGCGCTCGAGGAGGTCGGCCAGCAGATGGCGGATCTCCTCGCCGACGCGCAGCTGACGCTGCCCGGGGGCACGATTTTCTTTGTCGGACGAGCGACGCCGCGACATGCCGTTTCCTTTTGTCTCTCCTCCCCATTCATATGGGGAGGTGTCGGCGTCTCGCGGCCTGCAACCAAGCCGCTTAGCCGACGGAGGGGTCAAAGTCGGCGGCAGGGCTCATGACCCCTCCGCCGCCGTATGATGGCCGCCACCTCCCCCGATGACGGGGGAGGCAAAGTCACTACAACGTCGCCTGGACCTGCTCGACGTCGAAGCATTCGACGACGTCGCCGACCTTCATGTCTTCGTAGTTCTCGAAGGCCATGCCGCACTCGAAGCCGTGCTGCACTTCCTTCACTTCGTCCTTGAAGCGACGCAGGCTCTTCAGCGTGCCCTCGTGGATCACGATATTGTCGCGCAACAGGCGAACCTTGTTGCCACGCGTGACCTTGCCGTCGGTGACCATGCAGCCAGCGACGTTGCCGGACTTGGTGACCTTGAACACTTCACGGATCTGCGCGTTGCCGACCAGCGTCTCCTTGTAGGTCGGATCGAGGAGGCCGACCATCAGGGCCTGCATGTCCTCGGTGACCTTGTAGATGATGCTGTAGTAGCGGATGTCGACCTTGTCGCGCTTGGCGATCTCGCGGGCCTGCGGGTTCGCGCGCACGTTGAAGCCGATGATCAGTGCGCCCGACGCCTTGGCCAGCGTCATGTCGGCTTCGCTGATGCCGCCGACGCCGCTGTAGACGACGCGCGTGATGACCTTCTCCGTGCCCAGTCTCGACAGGGCGCCGGCAAGCGCCTCCGCCGAACCCTGCACGTCCGCCTTGATGAGCACCGGCAGCTCCTTGGCCGTGCCCTCGCGGATGCCCTTGATCATTTCCTCGAGGGTGCCGCGGCCGCCTGCGACGCGGGCAAGCTCGTGCTGGCGATCACGACGGACGCGGAAGTCGGAAATCTCGCGCGCACGCGCTTCGCTTTCCACGACGTGGAACTCGTCGCCCGCCTGCGGTGTGCCGGCGAGACCGAGGACCTCGACCGGAAAGGCCGGGCCCGCACTCTCGACAGGCTGTGCGTGGTCGTCGACGAGACGACGCACGCGACCCCAGACCGCGCCGGCGACGATGACGTCGCCGACCTTGAGGGTGCCGCGCTGGACCAGCACCGTGGCGACCGAGCCGCGGCCCGGATCGAGCTTGGCTTCGATCACGACGCCGTCGGCGGGACGCTCCGGATTGGCCTTGAGTTCGAGAACTTCGGCCTGCAGCAGGATGGCTTCCTCGAGCTTGTCGAGGTTCATCCGCTTGGTCGCCGAAACCTCGATCGACTGGACGTCGCCGCCCAGCGCCTCGACCTGGATCTCCTCGCGCAACAGCTCGTTCTGCACCCGGCTCGCATCCGAGCCCGGCTTGTCCATCTTGTTGATCGCCACGATCAGCGGCACGCCTGCCGCCTTGGCGTGGGCGATCGCTTCCTTGGTCTGCGGCATGACGCCATCGTCGCCGGCCACCACCAGCACGACGATGTCCGTCACCTTGGCGCCGCGGGCGCGCATGGCGGTGAAGGCTTCGTGGCCGGGCGTGTCGATGAAGGTGATCTTCTGGTTCTTGGCGGTCCGCACCTGATAAGCGCCGATATGT
>JABMNB010000626.1 GCA_013205335.1 Rhodospirillales bacterium | reverse complement strand
CCAATCACCCCCGCCAGCCCTTCCCAGAGCCAACACAGGCTCAAAAGGAAGCGACACTGGCATAGCCATCAGGGGGGGCAGAATTGGACGCGAAAACCACCCCTCAGGGGGTCACTATTGCGCGCGATTTCACAAAGTAGGCGACGGCGTCGTAGCCCTTGAGCGCCTGGCCGGCATGCATCTGGTTGATGGTTCCGCCCGTGCGGGACTGTGCGTGCGCGAGGGTGGATCCGCCGAGCGTAGCAACGGCAAGGCCACCAAGCATGAGGCGGCGGTTGATCGTGATGGTCATCGTCTTTTCTCCTGTCTGTCGTGTGCGCGGAAGGACATGCACCGCCGCGCCGGTGCCTCGAGCGCGCGGATTCAGTCCGCGCGCTGCGCCGGCCTGAAACATCCTCCGGCGCGATGCTGAGAAGATCGCGCTGTGGTGGCGCGTCGGGAATGCGTGGCGCTGGAAACACTCCCTTCCGCGTATGAGAAGGATCACGCCGTCGCGGCCTCGCAACGCGGCCATCGATCTCGAGACGCGCGCGGTTGCGATGAAAGTTCGAGGTACCGATCCGCTACGGGTCGCGCAGGCGTCCCGGCGCGCCGCCAGGACGCTGCACGTATGGCCAGCCGGTCTCGCCAGCGCTCGCCGTGTAGAACGAATCCCATGCGACAAAGAGTACCGCTTCGCGAACACCAATCCCTGAGGATGCGTCGACCCGCACTTTAATTCGCGCGGAGCTGGCGTGACGGCTCTACGCTTCGTCGATGCGCCTCACCGTCTCGGGAAGGCGATCCGAGCGAGTGTCCGTCGCATTTGCTGATCACGCCTTCCGGTCAGTGGATCGTCCTGCCGAGGAAGTCGCGGATCAGCGCCGCCATTTCCGGCCCCTTGGTCTCGAGCGCGAAGTGACCCGCATCGAGCATGTGCAATTCGGCTCGCGGGAGATCGCGCAAGAAGGCTTGCCCGCCCGGCGCAGGAAAGATCTGGTCATGCTTGCCCCAGAGGATCAGCGTGGGTGGCTGGTGTCTGCGGAAATACGCCTGCACCTCGGGATAGAGCGCGACGTTATTGCGATAGTCGTAAAACAGATCGAGCTGGATCTCCTGGTTTCCGGGACGGTCGAGATAGACTTGATCCAGCATCCAGGCATCGGGGCTCACGAGGGTCTTGTCCGGCTCGCCATGCGTGTACTGCCACTCGGTGGCGCTGAGCGCGAGGAGCTGCCGCAATTTCTCCCGGCTCTCCTTCGCGCCGTCGCGCCAGTAGGCCTTGAAAGCATCCCAGAAGCCGAGCAGGCCCTCGTCGTAGGCATTGCCGTTCTGCACGATCAGCGCACTCAACCGCTCGGGATGTGCGAGAGCGACCCGCCATCCGACGGGTGCGCCATAGTCCATTACGTAGAGCGCATAGCGCGCGACCCCGAGTTGGCGCAGCAATGCGCCGACGATACGGCCGTAGTTCTCGAAGCTGTAGTCGAAGCGTGCGCGATCGGGCATCGCGCTGCGGCCATAGCCGGGATAGTCGGGCGCGATTACGCGGTAGCGGTCGGCGAGGGCCGGGATCAGATTGCGATACTGCTGCGACGAGGTCGGAAAGCCGTGCAGCAGCACGATCGCCGGCGCGTCGCGCCGGCCGGCCTCGCGATAGAAGACGTCGACGCCACCGACATCGACGGTCCGATAGCGGATCTGGACGTCGCTCGGCTCGGCGACGATGGAGGTCTGCCCGCGTGTGGTGCCGGTAGCCACGGCGACAAGGGCAGTGGCTGCAGTCGCACGGAGCAGGATGCTGCGGCTGATGGTCTTCATGGCGATGTCATTCCTCTCGCGCTGGCGCGGCGGGGATCGCCGGCCCATCGCAAACGAAGATGACCCTCATGCCTGCTTGTCAGAATGCGCGACGCGAGGAATTGATTCTTGCGCGCGCGGGAAAGGTGACGGTTCGTTCGCACGAGATGTAGCGCACGACAAGGGGGCGGCGGCAGCCTGCTCGACGTGGCGACGGATGCGCCAGCACGGTCGAGACAGGTTGTGCCGATGGCGTCGATCTCGGTGAGGCAATAGTACGGTCTGGGATGGCGTAGGCGTCAGTCCGCTATGGCTTTGACTGCTATCATCTTCCGGGGCAGGCGCGCGCCGATGGACTTGGCGTGCATACTCACGGCTGCTCTCAGCTGTGGTTATGGAGGCGCGGCACGAGCCAAGAGTGATAGATTGCCGATTGTACCGGCGTCGACGCGTCGAGTAACCGGAGCTTCGAGGCTTGAGGGCCGTTTACTTCCCGGCCCTGTCGCTACAAGGCTTAGAATTTTCGTGCTTCTTGTAGGTCGTTCCTGGGCACCATTTGGTAGAGAGTACGAAGGTCAGGCAGCGATCGCAAGCTTGGGCCATTACTGTAACCTGCCGTCGGCGTTTGATTGATTTTTTGGCAGTGGGCGAGGGCCACTTTGAATGGACCGAGGGCCACTGCAAGTTACTGAAACGTCGGCATTTTGATAAGCCGCCGAGGGCTACGGCCTGTTGCGATGGGAAGCCTAGGGCCGCACCGAAGAGGCGCCGATCCCGGATCTAGGCCAGCGCTACCAGCATGTCGCTTACAGCGACGCGCCGCATGTCGGCTGGCATCTCGACGACGTCCGGACCTGGACGAACGTGGTGCCGTGCCCGCCGATGGCGGCGCCGGAGATGCGCTAGGAAGTCGGTGACGAGCCATGACCGTCGCGCGACCGCTCGCGACGGAACACAAGACGGTGAGCTGGTGGCTGCTCGGCTGAACCCCGTGTATTCTAGGCCGTGCTCAAGATGTTGTCTCGCCTGCTTGCCTGCCTCAGCCTGGTGGCGGCCTTTGCATGGTCCGCTGCGCCAGCGATGGCGATCGCGTGGCCGATGTCCGAGCAGAATGAACAGGGCGATCCCTGTTCGTGCTGCGAGGGCCTCGCAACCGTTGCCGGAGGAATTGGCTGCGGAGCTTGCCAGACGACGCCCTCCCAACAGGCCGACCTCCCTGTACCTCGATCCGCGTTTCCGGTTTCGTGGCTGGTCCGGGTCCTGGTTGCCCCGGAAGGCCTGCACCCTCAGCCGGCCGACCCGCCCCCTCGATCTCTCCGTCCTTGAGTTGAATCAGTAACCCAATCAACGGAGAAACCAGATGCGTATTTTCCTCACCACACTCGCGATGCTGTTTGCTTTCGGTACAGCGGCGCAGGCGGCTCAACCGTGCTGTGACGACCTGCCGTGCTGTGACGAAGCCAGCCCGTGCTGCGACGAGTGATTCGATAGCGATGGCGCCCGCCTCCGAGAGGGGGCGGGCGTTGCGCATGTTCACCCAGAACTTGCCCTTCGCGATGATTGCGAGAGGCAAGTTTCGTAGAACCAAGTTTGCGCCATCTTCAGCGATCAAGAGCAGTTCATCATCGAAGATGAAATCCTCCACCTTGTCGATCACGCCCGATGCCCCGTAGCCGAGACGCCATCAGCCTCATTAGACCACTGCGTCGCTCACTCCATCGCAATGGAAAGCTTTTTACGGCAGTAGACGGCGAAGTAGTAAAATGTAGCCTTGGCGGCATCTCCGGGGGCGAGGTGACTATCCTCCTTCTTTAGGCGTTGATTGCGACGTTTCTGAATTGCAGCTTAACCGGCGGATCTTCGCGCCATGAACATCGGCAAGTGTTGGAGTT
>JABMNB010000625.1 GCA_013205335.1 Rhodospirillales bacterium | reverse complement strand
CCTATTGGCAGCAGACGGACACCGGCGGCTGGGAGAAGAAGGCGTAGCTAGCGGCTGTCGCGTGGTCTCGAGAAGGCCCGCCAGGCGGCGGCGAGACGCTCGCGCAGTGGGATCGGCCCTTCGGGACGATAGAAGTCCGGCGGATCGGATTCGAAGCGGGCCATGTAGCTTCGATAATCCAGCGGCCGGACACGATCGCCCTGGGTCTGTGCCGCGAGCACATCGAGGCTGCGATCGACATCGATCACCGGCTTCAGTCTGTCCCGGCAGCCGAGCAGAAGCTCGGCGGCGGCATCGGGAACGTCCCAGGCCGACAGGATCGCCGCCAGCTTGGCCACTTTCTCGCCGGTGAGGCCATCAACTCTCGCCGTGCCGTGGGGGCCGAGCAGGTCGATTGCGTAGTAGGCCTCGCCCTGGAAAGGACGGCCGGAGTGCGTCTCCGCCGGGGTCGGCCAGATATAGCGGGCGGGCAGGGCGCGCGACGAATAGTTGCGCACATCGAGGCGGAAGAGATCGAAGCCGTGGCGGCGCAGGAAGCGGTCGGTGTTGTGGAAGGAGTGTTCGTCGGCGGCACCGTCACCCACGAAGTTCACTTCCATCTGCAGGGCCAGCAGATGGAAGGATGCGAGGCGGCCCTCGAAGGTCTGCAGTATCTGCCAGTCGATGCCGTCGGTATCGATCTTCATATAGTCGAGGTCAGTCCAGCCGCGCTGCGCCAGCAGGTCGGGCACGACCACCGGTTTCGTAGGATCGGCGAGCCCTGTCAGCTCCCAGGCATTGTGCCGCAACTGCTCCTCGGGCGATGCCGTCTGGAGCTTGGCGTCGCGAATCTCGCGCGTTCGCATGAAGCTCATGCGATCCCGCATCTTCATGATCAGTGGCGCGGCCGGGCCGGCCGAGAGATCAATCGCCCGGTCGGCGCTCGGACCCACGAACGCCGCCACGTAGGAAACCTCGGGATTGCTCTCGGCGGCGGCAAGGCGCTTGCATTCGCTGTCGCTGGCGTCGATGCCCAAGGCCTTCAGCTTCCCGCCGAAGGCGCGCCACCTCGGATCTATGCCGCCGGAACAACCGATGTCCAGCAGCGCGAACCGTTCCGCCTTCAGTCCTTGGGCAACCAGTGACGGGAACGACATGCCGGCGGCGGAACTCAGACCGTCGCGACCGGGGTCGCGGGCGAGCCGACGGCACCCGGCAGGCGGAGCGGCGGCGCCGTCAGCAGGAAGCGCGAGCGCTTCTTGTCGCGAAGCCACAAAGCGAGGTCCTTGAGCCACCAGATCTCGCCGAGATTGAGCCCAAGCTTGAACAGGCAGTGATTGTGGATCGGCAGCGAAGGATGCTCGGCATCATCTGGACCGGGCTTGGCCGGCACGGCTTCGACGCCATAGTTGTCGGCGATCAGCGCCGAGATCTGGCTGTCGGTGATCCATTGCAGCAGCCGCTTGTCGCGGCCGTCGAGCACGCAGCACATGGCGTGGGCGCGCGCAGGATCCACGTTCTTGTTCATCGCCATGATTTCGTCGGTGAAGCCGGTGTAGAGCAGCAGCATGTCGCCGGGCTCCACGACCACCTTATCGGCGTCCAGCACGCGCTTGAAGTCGTCATAGTTCACGTACTTGTGGTCGCGACCATAATGCTTCTCCAGGTCGACCAGCACGGCGCGTCCCTGGATCGCCTTGGCCGCCATGTTCTCGACGCCCAGCTTGTGGGCATAGCTGAGATGGCCGCAGCCATCGCGGCCGGCATCGGGCAGCGGGCCGACGACGTCGGAGCCGGCCTTGAAGCCGTTGTAGTAGAGCGGCTCCGGCACGCCGTCGCCGTCGGCGTCGAACATGCCGCCGACATGGGCCAGCGTGTCCCACTGTGTCGAATACTGCAGCGTGAGGATCACGCGGTCGTCGCTGGCCACGTCCATGAACAGCGGGTTGATGCTGTTGGTGAGGAAGTTGAAGCGCCAGCCATTCTCGTCGCCGGTGGGCGAGAGGACCGGTGGCAGGCGGCGCGGATTGAGCACGTTGCCGCCGGGATAATCGAGCGGCAGGCTGAGGCAGAAGGAAATGCCTTCCTTCACTTCGGCAATGCCTTCGAGCACCTTCTTCGGGGTGATCAGGTTCAGGCGGCCTAGCTGATCGTCGTCGCCCCAGTCTCCCCAGGTCGATCCATCGGGGCGATGTTTCCAGCGCTTCATTATAGTTCTCCCTTTTTCGGTGGCGAGACTAGCGCACACATCCCAGATGCGCATAGTGTTACGAAATGTCAGATGATTTTCTCAGTCGGTCGCGCGACAAGTGGCGCGAATTGCCCGCGGGTGGCGAGATTTTGGGGCGCGCATTCTCGAGCGACTTGTTGGCACTCGACGACGCTTCGCTGATGGCGCAGTGGCAAGTCATGAACGAAGCGGCCAGGATTCCAGATGTCCGTGGCTGGTTTCACTGTCTCTATAGCGACATTTTTGCAGGTCGGCGCGTCATCGAGGTCGGGTCGGGTTTTGGTTTCGACGGCATCAACTTCCTTGCTCACGGGGCCCACTGGACCTTCTCCGATCTGGTTCTCGACAATCTCAACCTGGTTCGACGTGTTGTCGATCATTTGGGACTGGGAGAGCGCGCCAGTTACCTGCACGTCGACAACGAGAGGTCGTTTGCTGGTTTGAAAAGTGAACCGGTCGATGCCATCTGGGCTATCGGATCGTTGCATCACGCGCCTTTTGACATCGCACGAACAGAAACCCTCGACCTACTACGGCACCTGAAGACTGGTGGCCGCTGGATCGAGCTTACCTATCCATATGAGCGTTGGCTCCGCGAGGGCGCCTTGCCCTTCTCGGAGTTCGGCAAGCGCACGGACGGCGAGCGAACGCCCTGGGCGGAATGGTATGACCTTGAGAAGGTCAAGCGCCGCCTGTTTCCGTCGCGTACCACCACCATCCTCGATTTCACGACCGGCGGTGGCAATTTCGGTTGGGTTGATTTGAGGGTGGACGAGATCAATCCCGATTCCGTGCAATCGCCCGAGATTGCGCTCATGGGCTATCCCGTAACTGCAATGAACCAGGCGTCACTCAAGGCTTCACCCAGTGAATGGCGGTTGACCTGTCCGCCGCGCATCTGGTGGTATGGCATGTCGCTTGGCCTCGCGCCTGCAATGCAAAAGCTTGGCTCGTTGCCCTTCCCAGGGCTGGGCTATGCGGTAGACCTTGAAATAGTTGTGCAAAGCGGGAGCGTTGGCGTGGTTCTCGCAGGCGAACATGTCGACGATTTTGTGGGACGTGAACGCGTTCTGGACGCAAGACCGTCCACTCACCGGGTTACCGTAATGACCTATGGCGCCGCGAAGCCCTCACAATTGCTGGTACGCAACACTATGCACGGCGTTGCTAGCCAGGTGCGCATACGCTCGGCAGTGCTCAGGTTCGCCGCATAGCACTCGCGCGTTTTATTTTCATCGTCTGCGCTGCCGATCGCCCTAAGATGGCGGAGACAAGGTCATCATGCCCGCTGCAACCGCCGCGCCGTTTCACCATGATATGAGGGTGATCAGCCTGATCGGCGTCGCCCACGGCGCCAGCCATTTCTACCAGCTCGCCTTCGCGACGATGCTCTTGATCGTCCGT
>JABMNB010000624.1 GCA_013205335.1 Rhodospirillales bacterium | reverse complement strand
TCGGCGGCCACGCCCGCGACGCCCTGGTCCTGCGCGCCGCCGCCGCCTACGAGCGCGTCCGCCCGATCCCCGCGCCGCCCATGGCGCACCAGATCTGACGAGATGGCAGGCGCGTTCGATGGCCCTGAGCCGCCAGACGCGCCTCTACATCGCGCTTGGCGTGGCTCAGGTCGCGGCGCTGGCCGTGCTGGCGTGGTTCGCCGAGCGGCAGGTGGCGCTTGGCCCGACCGACAAGCTCGGCTGGCGGCCCTTTACATGGCCGCTCTCGACGGAGCGGGCGCCCGCGGGACGCGCCTATAGCGGCGAGGATCAGGACGTCTATGTCTGGCTGACGCTGAACGCTCTCGGCGCCAGCGGTGACTGTCCCGAGGGGATCAAGAGCGACGCCGCACTCGAACGCGCCGTCGACATCCGCCTCCTCGACCGGCGTTTCGAGCCGGTCGGCCCGGGTGAGCGCCTGAGGATCACCGACCTGGTCGGCTGGACGCGCGTCTACGTCCATCGCCGGAACAACAAGTCCCTGCGCTACGGCGAGGCCGTCGCCGTCCCCTACAAATGCGACGTCATCACCGCAATCATCGACGGCGACACCCGCGATCCGGCAAAGCGCAGGACCGCGCGCGAGTTTCTCGAATCGAACACGGTCCAGGTCTGGATCAACCGGCAACTCGAGGGCCGCTAAAACCTTCGCCTTCACCCCCTCGGCGCTGCGCGATCCGCGCGGGTTGAGGGGCTGTTCTACCGGTCAGGCAGCGGGATGAACTCGGGATCCCCGGCGACCATGGCAAAGCGCTGGTCGCGCCAGTCTGCCTTTGCCTTCTCGATCCGCTCCTTGTTCGAGGAAACGAAGTTCCACCAGACGTGACGCGGGCCGTCCATGGTGGCGCCGCCCAGCAGCATCGCCTTGGCCCCGTCGGGGCCGGCCAGCGCCTCGACCGTTTGGCCCGGCGCCAGCACCGCCAGGTCGCCGACACCGAGCTGGCTCTCGCCGACGACCATCATGCCCTCGGCCACGTAGATCGCGCGCTCCTCATGATCGGGCGTAACGGCCAGCATGGCGCCGGCGGTCATTTCCACGCCGACATAGAAGATCGGCGAGAAGTGGGTCGTGGGCGCCGTGCGGCCGGCGTAGGTGCCGACGATCAGGCGCAGCGAGGCACCGCCCTCGGTCCACGCCGGCAGCCGGGCCTCCTCGACATGCTCGAAGGCCGGCGCGGTCTCCTCGTGCGTCCTGGGCAGGGCGACCCAGGTCTGGACGCCGTGCATGCGAAAGCCGGTGGCTCGCATCGCCGGCTCGGTCCGCTCGCTGTGGACGATGCCGCTGCCGGCGGTCATCCAGTTGACGTCGCCGGGCCGGATCGCCTGCGAGTAGCCGAGGCTGTCGCGGTGATAGATGCCGCCGTCGAACAGGTAGGTGACCGTGGCCAGGCCGATATGCGGATGCGGCCGGACCTCCATGCCGCCGCCCGGCGGCACGTCGATCGGCCCGAAATGATCGAGAAAGATGAACGGGCCGACCATGCGCCGCTTCACGCTGGGCAGGACGCGGCGGACCGCGAAGCCGCCCCCGAGGTCGTGAGCCCGCCCCTGGATCAGAAGCTCGATCGGATCGGCCATCTTGTTCTCCCCGTACGCCTGTGCTGCAACCTACGCGACATGACAGTACCCGCCCGCGACCTCACGCCGTTCTTCGCCCCCGACAGCATCGCCATCGTGGGCGCCGGCGAACGGGCCACCTCCTCGGGTGGCGCGGTCATGCAGATGCTCCGTCAGGCCGGTTATGGCGGAAGGGTCGTGCCGGTCAATCCCAGGGGCGGAACGATCTTCGGTTACGAATCGGTGACCTCGATCGCCGCCATCGACCCTGCGGTCGACCTCGCGGTGATCGTGATCCGACCCGATGCGATCCTCGAGGCAGTCGGGCAAGCGGCCGACCGCGGCATCCGCAACCTGCTGATCCTGCCCGGCGGGTTTGCCGAGTCCGGACCTGCCGGCGTGGCGCGCAACGAGGCGCTGCTGAAGCTCGCGGCCGAACGCGGGCTCACCATCGCGGGACCGAACTGCGCGGGCATCATCCATCTCGATCCGGCCCGGCCCTTCGCCGCGACCTTCCTGCGCGACCTGCCGCCCGGCCCCACAGCGGCTCCGCGGGCCGGCGCCAGCAACGGCCTCGCCTTCATCTCGCAATCGGGGGCGCTCGCCGAGGAGTTCATCGACAAGGCCAACGCCCGTGGCCTGCCGCTCACCTCGGTCGTCTCGGTCGGCAACGCCGTCCATCTCGGCGTGGAAGACTATCTGGGCTGGCTGGGCGACCGGCTGGAGATCGGCGCGGCGCTGCTCTACGTCGAGTCCATCGAGGATCATGAACGATTCCGCGAGGTTGCCCGGCGGGTCTCGGCGACCAAACCGGTGATCGCCCTTTTCGGTGGCCGGACCGGGATTGGCGGCCAGGCAGCCACCGCTCATACCGGTGCCGTGGCCAACGACGATGCCGCCATCGACGCCTTCTGCGCCTCGTGCGGCATCATCCGGGTGAAGAGCCTGCGTCGGCTGCTGGTGGCCGCCAAGGCCTTCGGGCGCTTCCCCCAGGGCCTTGGCCCGCGCGCCTTGATCCTGTCCAACTCCGGCGGTCCGGGCGTTCTCTGCGCCGACCAGGCCGCACTGGAGGGGCTGGAATTGACTGCCCTGCCGAAGGCCATGGCCGACGTGCTGCGCCAGCAATTGCCGGCCGAAGCGTCCGTCGCCAACCCGATCGACCTGCTGGCGGACGCGCGCGAGGACCGGTTCGGGCTCGCCGTTGAGGCCGCGATGTCCCATGCGGCGCAGACCTACGACATGGTCCTGATGATCCATGTCGTGCCGTTCATGGTCGACGCCCAGCCCGTGATTTCGCGCCTGGCCGAACTGTCGTCGACCGCACCGTTGCCGATGATGCACGGCATGATGGGCACACTCCCCGGCAAGGAAGAATGGTTTGCCACCATGGAGCGAGCCGGCGTTCCGATGTTCAACGACGTCGAGGAAATGGCGGAGGCCGCCGGACTGCTTGCGAGCTACCCGGCTCTTCGCAATGCAGCAAAATCGGACAGCTTGCCCGCTGTGACCTTTCGAGACCGGAAATTGGCGCGCGCTTAAAACGTAACATTTTCAACATGTTAGGGACCTTGCGCGAGTGTTGCATTTTTGCAACTTTTTGTAGACTTGTGGATAGTCCGTGGCCAGTATCGTCCTCAAGCGGGGCACGCGGGGGGTCATCGACCGGGGGAGGTCGATGGGATCGCTAGTCGCCTCATAGTCAATTCGTAGCGTTCAATGGAACGGGAGCGGCCCACCAATGACGTCCACCATGACGCGTTTCCAACGCGCCCATAGCTGGCGAACCGTCCGCAGCCTCGTGGCGGCGACCCTTGCGGTTTCCTCTATTTTTTGCGCCGCCAGCGCGATGGCCCAGGTAAAGGCCCCGCCGAAGAACCAGCTCAAGAAGACCGCAGCCAAGTCCGCCCCTGCTCCCACCGTTCCCAGCGAAGACGTCCAGTCCTTTTCCATCGCGCCCGACAGCTCGGTCGCCCAGCAGCTCGTCATCCTCCGCGTCGATCCCAATGACGCCCAGGCTGCCGCCGACGCAGTCGGCAAGGCGTTGAGCCAGCCCGAGGTCAAGGCCGCCAGCTCCGGCCGCGCCGTGCTTGCCGCCCAGGGTACCGGCCAGCCCAAGAGGCTGGTGTCCCTCCAACTCTATTCGAACAAATCGCTGGCCGTCGACCTCGCCCGCGGCGCCGACGGCTCGTTCGGCTTCAAGCTCGCTCCCGGCGCGACCGAGGACGATGACGAGCGCGTCTCGAGCCTGCCGGGCTCGGCCCCGTCGACGGCCGGTCCGGGCGCGCGTTCGGTTGTGGCCGATTCGGTCAAGACGGTGAAGACGAGCAGCGCCACGCTGGCGACCAGCCTCGCCCCGACCGGCGCCAACCCAGCCGCCCTCAAGGAGCTGACCCAGGCGCTCTCCGGATTCGCACCGGCCGCCGCCAGGATCGACGTCGTCCAGGGCCGCACCGTGGACGGCACGCCGCGCATTCTCGTCGCCAGCCTGGGCGATGGCCAGGCCAAGCAGTCCTTCTGGTGGTTCGCCCCCCAGAACCAGCCCGAAGGCTGGTTCGACGATCAGGGCCGCCGCCTCGGCGGCACGGCGCTAGCCGACCCGCGGCCGGGCGCCCGCCAGTCCTCGCCGTTCGGCACGCGCCGCTACTACGGCCGCAAGAGCGGCGGCGGCTTCCACAACGGCATCGACTACGAAGGCAAGACGGGCGAGCCGATCTATGCGGCGGCCGACGGCGTCATCAATCACCAGAGCTGGTACTTCAACTACGGCCGGACGGTGAAGATCAGCCACGCCGACAATTTCGAGACGCTGTATGCCCACATGTCGCGCTTCGCTGACGGCATGGGCCCCGGCACGCGCATCCGCAAAGGCGACGTGATCGGCTACGTCGGCTCGACCGGCCGGTCGACCGGCGCGCACCTGCACTTCTCGGTGGTTCTGAACGGCCAGTTCGTCGATCCCCAGCCGTACATCTTCGACAAGGGCGGCAATGCCACGCTGGCGGGCGAACAGCTCGTCTCCTATCGGCAGTGGCAGCAGGAAATCAAGCGCGCCTCGGACCGCAGCCGCGGCGGCAGTGACAACCGCTTTCAGGGCCTGCAGGGCGCCGAGCCCTGGTCGTCCAACCCCTTCTCATCGCGCGCCGCCGACCGCCTCTGAGCGGTCGCGGTCGGGCGCAGGGCGCCGTTGCGCCCGCCCGCCTGTTCGCCTAGGAATCCTACCACCGATCCTGAACGGTCGCTGCAAGCGGCCGACGGGACGTCAGAGGCAACCACGAGGGATGACAATATGCTCAAGCAAATGATGGCCGGCATCGTCGCCGCCGGTCTGGTCGGTGTCGCCGGTACGGCGTACGCCGGCAAGGATCTCGATGCGATCAAGGCGCGCGGCCAACTCCTCTGCGGCGTCAGCACCGGCGTCGCGGGCTTCGCGGCAGCCGACAGCCAGGGCAAGTGGACCGGCATCGATGTCGACGTCTGCCGCGCCGTCGCCGCCGCGATCTTCGGCGATGCCGACAAGGTCAAGTTCGTGCCGACCACGGCCCAGCAGCGTTTCACCGCGCTCCAGTCGGGCGAGGTCGATCTCCTGGTCCGGACCACAACCTACACGCTGACGCGCGACACGGCGCTCGGTTTCGACTTCACGGGCATCAACTACTATGATGGCCAGGGCTTCATGGTGAACAAGAAGCTCGGCGTGAAGAGCGCCAAGGAACTGAACGGCGCCACGATTTGCGTCCAGCCCGGCACCACCACCGAACTCAACCTCGCCGACTACTTCCGCGCCAACAAGATGACGTTCAAGCCGGTCGTCATCGAGAAGATCGAGGAAGTCCGCGCCGCCTTCTTCGCCGGTCGCTGCGACGTGTTCACGACCGACGCCTCGGGCCTCTACGCCACGCGCGTCGCGAACGCACCGACGCCGGACGACTACATCATCCTGCCGGAAATCATCTCGAAGGAGCCGCTGGGACCGGTCGTGCGCCACGGCGACAATCAGTTCGCCGACATCGTGCGCTGGGCGTTCTTCGCCATGATCGAGGCCGAGGAATACGGCATCACGTCGAAGAACGTCGATGAGATGCTGAAGAGCGACAACCCCGCGATCAAGCGCATCCTTGGCGTCACGCCCGGCATGGGCAAGGCCCTCGGGGTCGACGAAAAGTGGGTCTACAACAT
>JABMNB010000623.1 GCA_013205335.1 Rhodospirillales bacterium | reverse complement strand
TTCCGGCGCAGAGATGGCTGCCCGCCAGGAAGTCGCACACCGCGGCGCCGGCCTTGGTCGGCGGCCCATCGGCGTCGCCGGTGGCGTTGGTGATGCCGCTCATCGCCTGGATGGTGACGTCCATCGCGGCGAGGTCGCGATAGGGCCCGTCGAGGCCGAAGCCCGAACTGCCGCCATAGATCAGGCGCGGGTTGAGCTTGCTCAGGACGTCGTAGCCGAGTCCGAGCCGGTCCATGACGCCCGCCGCGAAATTCTCGATCAGCACGTCGGCCTGGGCGACCAGCTCGAGGAAGATCTCCTTGCCGCGCGGCTGCTTGAAATCGAGGACCACGGACTCCTTGTTGGAATTCAGCATGACCAGAGGATAAGGCTCGACCTCGCGCTTGCGGCGGCGCACCACGTCGCCCTCCGGCGGCTCGATCTTGAGGACGCGGGCGCCCATGAAGGCGAGCTGCAGGCCGCAATAGGGGCCGTTGTAGATCTGCCCGAGATCGAGGACGAGCATCCCGTCGAGCGGCCGTCGAATCTGGGGCTGGATGGTCATGGTGTTTTCTCCGGTAGGCTTCCCGGGACTGTAACGCGATCGGGCGGCGCGGGGAGAGCGCAGTGCGTTGCCGGTCCGTTGTGCGAGCGGACGGGGCGCTTTAGGGTCGGCGTATGAGCACCATCACACGAATCGACTGCGGCCCGCGCATGAGCGAGGCCGTCATCCTGGGCAACCGCATCCATTGCTCGGGCATGATCCCCGAGGATACGAGCCTCGATATCACCGGCCAGGTCCGGCAGGCGCTGGCCGAGATCGACTCCCTGCTGGCCAAGGGCGGCAGCGACAAGTCGAAGATCCTCACCGCCACGATCTGGCTGAGCGATATCTCCGATTTTGCCGCCATGAACAGAGTTTGGGACGCCTGGGTCGTGCCCGGCCACACGCCCGCCCGCGCGACGGTCGAGGCCCGGCTGAACGACCCGGACATGAAGGTCGAAATCATGGTCGTCGCGGCGATATAGGCTCTGCTAAGGTCCGGCCGCTTCGAATTCCAAGAAGGAGAAAGTCTATGAGCGTCACCCGTATCAACGCCGGCGCCCGCATGAGCAGCGCCGTGGTCCACGGCAACACGGTCTATCTCGCCGGCCTCACCGCCGACGACGCCAAGGCCGATGTGAAGGGCCAGACCAAGCAGATCCTCGACAAGGTCGACAAGTTTCTCAAGGAAGCCGGCACCGACAAGTCGAAGGTGCTCTCGGCCAACATCTGGCTGACCGACATCTCGACCTGGAGCCAGATGAACGAAGTGTGGGACGCCTGGGTCTCGCCCGGCAACGCCCCGGCCCGCGCCACCGTCGAGGCCAAGCTCGCCGCGCCCGGCCTCTCGGTCGAGATCATGATCCAGGCCGCCAAGTAAGGCAGCGTCTGTTTCAATGGAAAAGGGCCGGCATCCGCCGGCCCTTTTTCTTTGGGCGTTGCTTCCAGGCCCCCCGATCTGGCCACCCTCTTGCTCGTTCGCCGATTAATCGGCCGCGTTCATCGAGTACCCTTGGTCGGCCTCTGTTCCTCTTCGGGAAACATGACATCCCATCAGCGGAGATACTGTCGCTGACAGCCAGCCGGAGGTAAGGACATGGAAAACGTAGCAAGCGCGACCGGAAAAATTTTCCAGATCACGTCGGACGGTGCGGACATTACGGGGTTCGATCCGGCCCGGGACAAGCTCGATCTTGGCCCCGTCACCGTGCATAACGGCATTATCGTTGATACCCCGACCGGCGTCGGGATCATGAATCCGTGGTCGGGCGAGGTCGCGGTTGTCGTTGGCGTTTCGCTCGGTCAACTCACGATCGACAACTTCGTGCCGATCGTCAACGATCATCTGCGCGAATGCCTGTCCGGCGCGCTCGCCTGGGAACACGGAATCGCGGCGAACGACCACACTGTCTATGCGCGCTCCCACGAGATCGGCCAAATCGACCGGGTCACCTTCAATCCCGCCACCGACACCGTGGACTTCCGTTACTTCGGCACCCGCGAACAGATCTATATGACCAACAATCCCGAAGGAGTGGTCATCTCCAATTCGGGAACGGGTCAGGCGTTGATCCTGCTGGGTGTCACGACCGCTGATCTGAAAGTGGAAAATTTCCTGTTCTATTTTGCCGAGGCCCGCGAGGACCGCGTTGCCCTGCAACTCGGCTTCGGTTCGGTTCCGGATTCGCAGATCAAGCCGCAAGGCGTGCCGGTCGCCGGCACGAACAACTGGCCGACGGGCACGGGTAACGGGGCGCCTCCCTCCGGTCAGGCCGGAACGACGACCATCATCGACTGGAACTATGCCACCAACACCGCCATCGCCTTCGATCCGTCGAAGGACAAGCTCGATTTCGGCTGGTTCAAGGCCAGCGAATTCTCGGTCAAAGAGGTCGATGGTTCGACGGTCATCAGCATCGAGGGCAACCGCCAGACCTACGTTTTGACGGGCGTGTCGCTCGCCGAACTGGACCATAACAACATCGCTGCCCGCGACGCCACGGCGCGCGCGGAATGGCAGCAGCTGATCGATTCGGCCGAGGGATCTGCGGCCATCGTGCCGCAATTCTCGATCGCCAGCGGCACCCTCGCCGAGGGTAATGCGGGCAAGAGCCAGATGGTCTTCGCCGTCACGCTCTCGCAGGCAGCGACCGCCCCAGTTTCGGTTGGCTATACGACCGTGAACGGTACGGCCATTGCCGGCCAGGACTATGCATCGGTTGTCGGTATGCTGACGTTCGCGGCAGGCGAGACTGCCAAGACGGTGAGCGTCGACATTCTGGGCGATACCCTCGTCGAGACCAATGAGACTTTCTCCCTGTCGTTGTCGTCGCCCACGGGAGCCACGATTGCCAAGGGACAGGCCACGGGCACCATCGTCAACGACGATATCGATGCGCAGCCCGCCGCGCTGCCTGCCATCTCCATCGCAGACCTGTCGACCAAGGAGGGTAACGGCGAGCACAACCACTTCATGTTCGCTGTGACGCTGGACAAGGCATCGTCCGTGCCGGTGACGGTGCAGTACAAGACCGTCGATGGCAGCGCGGCCGGCGGCGTGGACTACACGGCTTCCACGGGCACGGTGACGTTTGCGCCGGGCACGACCTCGCAGATGATCCACGTGGATATCCAGGGCGACAGCGTCGCCGAGGCTGACGAGACATTTACCGTGCTGCTGTCGTCGTCTGTCGGCGCCACGATTGCTGACGGCTCGGGCACCGGCACGATCGCCAACGACGATGTGGCCGCCCCGGTCCTGCCAAGCCTGTCGGTATCGGATGCCACGCGCGCCGAGGGAAATTCGGGCACGGCGAAGCTCAACTTCACCGTCTCGCTGTCGAAGGCGGCCACGGGTCCGGTGACGGTTCAGTACGGCACCGCCAACGGCACGGCGAGTGCGGGTTCGGACTATACGGCAAAGTCGGGCACGCTCACCTTCGCGGCGGGCGAGACCTCGAAGAAGGTCTCGGTGGCTGTGTCGGGCGATACCGCCGCCGAGGCGAACGAGACGCTGACGCTGAACCTCTCGGGCGCCAGCGGTGCCACGATTGCCGACGGCTCGGGCACGGGCACGATTACCAACGACGACGTGGCCGTCCCGGCCAGCGGGACGGCGGTTGGTTACAAGGTCAGCGACAACTGGGGCGCAGGCTTCATCGGCAACATGCAGGTTGCCGCCGGCGCTACGGCTCTGAAGGGCTGGACCGTCGAGTTCGACGCGGCGTTCGCCATCACCAACATCTGGAACGCCCAGATCGTAAGCCACGTTGGCAATCATTACGTCATCAAGAACATGTCCTATAACGGCACGGTCCGCGCCAACCAGGATACAAGCTTCGGTTTCCAGGCAACGCCGGGCAGCGACGGGACAGCGGCTACGGGCTTTGCGCTGAATGGCATATCGTCCGGCAGCGGGACGCCGGCACCCGCGCCGGTCCTGCCAAGCCTGTCGATAGCGGATGCCACGCGGGCTGAGAGAGATTCGGGCACGGCCATGCTCGACTTCACCGTGTCGCTGTCGAAGGCGGCCACGGGTCCGGTGACGGTTCAGTACGGCACCGCCAACGACACGGCGAGTGCGGGTTCGGACTATACGGCGAAGTCGGGCACACTCACCTTCGCGGCGGGCGAGCAGAGTAAGGTTATCCAGGTGCCGATTGCCGGCGACAAGCTGTCCGAGGGCAACGAAAAGTTCATGGTCACGCTGACCGATGCTCAAGGCGCCGACATAGGACGCGGCGCCGCAATAGCCACCATCAAAAACGACGATGGAACGCTTGCGTCGCCACCATCGCCGCCCGTCACCGATACGACGGCGTATGGAACGTCGAGTGGCGATCTGGAGGCCCTGATGGCAGTGGTGGATTCATGGAACGGCGGCTTCAACGCGGCCGTGACTATCCATAACGACGGGAGAGCCATCTCCGGCTGGCAACTCGAAATCGAGACGCATAGCGAGATCACCAGCATATGGAATGCGGAGATCGTTTCGCACGATGCCAGTGGCTACGTGGTCCGCAACGCAGCCTGGAACGGCAAGGTCGATGCAGAGGCCGACATGAGCTTCGGCTTCACCGCGACAGGGCCGGCGGACCCGTCCAAGTTCGACTTTCTGATCTGATCGCCGGCCCTTTTTTCGTTTCCTGCGGCTTGAGGTAGCGTTGACCGAGGGACCCGTCACCAGCTTCCATTCGCGCGTACTTCGGGGAGAGTGGATGTTGATGGAGAGCGTACTCGCGGGTCTGTGCCTCGTGGGATTGTCGTCGATGGCGCTGGCGCAGGGCGGCCCGCAACCGTTCGGCAAGGGCTTCGACAACTGGAACTTCTCATGGGAGAAGGAGCCGAGCGGCCTCACCAATTGCCGCGCCTTCCGCCGCGTCGGCGGCCGCGACGACATCATGGCGATGCGTACCGACGGCCAGTCCTATCTCAGCGTCCGCGCCGAGGGCCGCAACGGCAAGTTCCCCAAGTCCATTGTGGTTCCCCTGCGCGAACCGGCGAACGGCATGCAATGGGACCTGCTGGTCGAGGCCGACGGGAAGCGCATGTTGATGATCATGCCGCCGGCGGCGATCGAGACCATCGCCGCGAAGGGCGGCTTCACCGTGCTGCTGGGCGGCAGCGAGGATCGCGACGACGTCAACCTCGGCAAGAGCGCCCCCGCCGCCTGGAAGCGCGTCAAGGAATGCGTCGTCGCTTCGGGTGGGTGAGGCCAGTTTCATCGTCGCCCACATGCCCCAGCCCGGCTCGTAGACCTTGCCGGCCCTCTGTCTCTTTGATCGCCCAAGTCCGCAGGGCGAGGATCATGTGTTGGAATCGGGCGCGAGGAACGCCAGAACCGTGGCCATATAGCTGTCGAACAGCGGTCCCTGCGGCAGTACGACATGATTGGCGCCCGCGATTTCGTGAAAGCGGGCGCCCGGAATTCCGCGGGCGATCTCGCGACTGCGCTCGGCGGGTATCCAGGCATCATCGCGACTGTGCAGCACCAGCGTCGGCGCGCGCACCTTGGCAAGCTCCGCCGAGACGTCGACATTGGCAAGCATCTTCAGAATCCGGGCTGCCGTCTCACCCGAGGCCGAGACCCGCTGCAGCTCGTTGATTTCGTGGATCTGGGCCGCGCTGGCCTCCGGAAAGCCCAGCGAGGTGAAGAGCTGCCGGAAGGCGGGATTGTCGCTGCCCCAGTTCTCCGCAACCAGCGTGGCCATGGCTTCCACGGCGGCCGCACGTTGCGGCGCCACCACCAGCGAGCCCCGCGCATAGCCTCCGGCCAGCACCAGCCGGCTGATCCGGCCGGGATGGCGTGCGGCATAGGCGATGGAGACCGCGACGCCCTGCGATAGTCCAAAGAGCGCGAAGCGATCGAGACCCACGGCATCGACCACCATTTCGAGGTCGCTGACCGCCGCTTCGAAGGAGATCTCGACGTTCCGGTCAGAGAGGCCCGTGCCCCGTGCGTCGTAGCGGACCAGCCGGTGGCGGCCTGCGAGAGCAGCCACCACCTCGCGCCAGATCGTGGTGCGAAGGTCATGCTCGACATGGCTCATCCAGGCCGGCGCACGGACCAGGGGAGATCCGTCGCCCAGGGTGGCGACCGCAAGGTGGGTGCCGTCCGCCGCCCTGCAATACCGGATTTCCTGGGCCGGTAGCGCTGCAGCCGAGGCTGCGCCACTGGCCGGCGTGTCGCCGATGAACCGATAGCCGCGTCCCGAGACCGTGCGAACATATCCGCGGCTGTCACCATCCTCGCCGAGCGCACGGCGCAGGGCATAGACCTGCACCTGCAGGTTGTTCTCTTCGACCCTGGTGCCCGGCCAGACTTTTGCCATCAGTTCTGACTTCGTCACCAGCGCGCCTTCCGCGGCGACCAGGGCGCAAAGCACGTCGAGCGCCCGCTCGCCCAAGCCGATGGCTGTTCCATTCCGGGACAGGCGTCGATTGCGCACGTCCAGCCGGAAGGGGCCGAAAGCGATCTCGGGAAGGGGTTGGCCGGTCATGGGTTGTTCAGAATTCTTCAGATGATCCAAGAACCTTAAATCCGATCGCCGGCCTATGGTCCATGCCATGGCGCGCCGCTGGTGCGGCGCCGAAACAGCAGGAGTTCCGATGATCGTCTTCAGCGTCCTCTATCCCGCCGCCGCCGGCGCCCGTTTCGACGCCACCTACTACAAGGCCACCCACATCCCGCTGGTGGAGCAGGCCTTCAAGTCCTCGGGTCTTTGCGGCGTGCAGGTACTCCATGGGCTCTCCGCCGGAGACGGCGGGGCGGCCCCCTACCTGGCCATCGCTCATTTCAGCTTCGAAAGCGCTGCCGCCTTGAATGCCAGCCTGACCGGACCCCGCGCGGCCGAAGTTTTTGGCGACATCGCCAACTTCACCACCATCCAGCCCGTGACCCAGATCAGCGCCCCGCTCTAGGGGCGGACTGGATCAGTTGATCGGACCCATGATCTTGCCCGGGTTCATGATGTTGTCGGGGTCGATCGCCTTCTTGATCGCGCGCATCAGCGACATCGCCTCGCCGTGCTCCTGGTAGAGGTACTTGATCTTGCCGATGCCGACGCCGTGCTCGCCGGTGCAGGTGCCGCCCAGCGCCTGCGCGCGGGCGATCATGCGGTCGTTGAGGCCTTCGGCGCGCGGCAGGTAGGTCGGGTCGTTGGGATCGACCATCATCGTCAGATGGAAATTGCCGTCGCCGACATGGCCGACGATCGGCGCGTACAGGTCGTTGGCCTGGATGTCCTTCTGCGTCTCGAGGATGCATTCGGCCAGCCGGCTGATCGGCACGCAGACGTCGGTCGCCCACATGCCCCAGCCCGGCTTGTAGGCCTTGGCCGCCCACGCCGCGTCGTGGCGGGCCTGCCACATCCTGTTGCGCTCCTCGGCCTGGCTGGTCCAGGCGAAGTCGCCGCCGCCATGCTCGGCGGCGATGGCCTGCACCATCTCGGCCTGTTCCCTGGTGCCGGCCTCGGTGCCGTGGAACTCGAGCAGCAGCAGGTTCTTCTGCGGCAGCGAGAGCTTGGAATACTGATTCACCGTGTCGACGGTGTAGGTGTCCATCAGCTCGATGCGCGCCACCGGGATGCCGGACTGGATGGTCTGGATCACCGTGTTGACCGCACCTTCGAGACTGTCGAAGGCGCAGGTGGCGGCGACCATCGATTCCGGCGTGCCGTAGAGGCGGAGCGTGATCTCGGTGATGACTCCCAGCGTGCCCTCTGAGCCCACGAACAGCTTCACCAGGTCGTAGCCCGCGCTCGACTTCCGCGAGCGGCGGCCGAGCTGCATGATCCGCCCGTCGGGGGTCACGACCTGCAGCGACAGCACGTTCTCGCGCATCGTGCCGTAGCGCACGGCATTCGTGCCGGAGGCGCGGGTGCTGGTCATGCCGCCGATCGAGGCGTCGGCGCCGGGGTCGATCGGAAAGAAAAGGCCGGTTGCCCGCAGATATTCGTTGAGCTGTTTGCGGGTGACGCCGGGCTGGACGATCACATCGAGGTCGGCCTCGTTGACCTGCAGGATCTTGTTCATCCGGCTGACGTCGAGCGAGATGCCGCCGTTGGGGGCGCTGATATGGCCCTCCAGCGATGTGCCGGTACCGAAGGGAATGATCGGGGTCTTGTGGCGGGCGCAGAGCTGGACGATCTGCTGCACTTCCTCGGTCGATTCGGCGAAGACCACGGCGTCGGGCAGGTGCGCTTCGTGATACGAAATGTCCTTGCCATGCTGTTCGCGCACGGCGTGCGCGGTGCTGACCCGGTCGCCGAAAAGCGCCTTCAGCTCGGCGATCGTGGCATCGACGTTGAGGGGTCTCGCCTGGGCCGCTACAGCCATGTTCGTTCTCCTAGCGTAAGCCGTTTGGATACGCTCAAATGCGGCCAAAGCCAACCTGAGGAACCGCCCCATGCGCGACGTCTACATGATCGGCGCCTACACGACCGTCTTCAAGAAGCACCCCGGCCTCAGCTTCGCCGACCTCGCCCGCGAGGCCTATCTCGGCACCCTGGCCGATGCCGGCATGGCCAAGGGAACGGACATCGAGACGGGCTGGCTGGGCAATTGCGGCATGGGCTTCTGGGGCCAGAACTCGATCCGCGGCCAGGCGCTGTTCCAGCCGCTGGTCGAGGAGGGGCTGTTCCCCGAGCGCGTGCCGATGTTCAACGTCGAGAATGCCTGCGCCACCGCCTCGACCGCCTTCATGGGCGCCTGGAAGGACGTGCTGGCCGGCACGCACGAGCTCACCTTCTGCCTGGGCGTCGAGAAGCTGTTCAGCCCGGAGGCGCCCGAGCGCACGGCGGGCCTCTTCAACCAGGGCTACATCACCAGCCAGCACGACCGGCTGGTCGAGGAGATGAACCGGGTGGGGAAGATGGTCGGCTCCGAGTTCAAGCCGGGCGATGACCGCACAATCTTCATGGATAC
>JABMNB010000622.1 GCA_013205335.1 Rhodospirillales bacterium | reverse complement strand
GTCCTGAAGGACGTGCGCATGCGCGAGCAGGCGGGCGAGATCCAGAAGACGGTGGGTCTGCTGCTCGACGACGTGAAGCGGCTCGACGAACGGGTCGAGAAGCTCAAGTCGCATTTCGTGATGACGGAGAAGGACCTGAAGGACGTCGGAACCTCGGCCGACCGCATCACCAAGCGCGGCCAGCGCATCCTCGACGTCGACCTCGGCGAGGAGCCTGCGGCACTCCCGCCGAAGGTTTGAGGCCTATTTCCCCCGTCGTCTCGACCGGAGCGCGCAGCGCGTAGTGGAGAGACCTGCTCTCGACGATCAGCCGGCTTTAGGTGGAGAGAAGATCTCTCCACTCCGCACCTGCGGTGCTCCGGTCGAGATGACGGCTATTCCTTCTGTGGCTTATCGAATCAGCCCCACGGCCCGCGGCGCGGGGTCTGCGGCGCGGCGTTTCCCCAAGGACCGCGACCAGGCGCCGACGACGCCGGCGGGCGCGGCTGCGCGTAGCTCTGGCTCGCTATCGCCTGCAGGCGCGCGATGCGCTCCTCCATCGGCGGATGGGTCGAGAACAGGCTCGACATGCCGCCGGCCAGGGCGAGCGGGTTGGCGATGTACATGTGGGCGGTCGCCGGATTGCGCTCGGCCGCCTCGTTGTGGATCTGCTGCGTGCCGGCATGCAGCTTGGCCAGCGCCGAGGCGAGCCACTGCGGCTGGCCGCAGATCTCGGCGCCCATGCGGTCGGCCTCGTATTCGCGGCCGCGGCTGATCGCCATCTGCACCAGCATGGCGGCCATCGGCGCCAGGATCATCGCGGCGATGGCGACGATCGGATTGACCAGCGGCCGGCCCTCGGAATCGCGGCCGCCGCCCATCAGGCCGCCGAAGCTCGCCAGCATGCCGATGGCGCCCGACAGGGTCGCGGCCACGGTCATGATCAGCGTGTCGCGGTGGCGGACATGCGCCAGCTCGTGCGCCATCACGCCAGCCACTTCCTCGCGGCTGAGGTGACGCAGCAGGCCGGTGGTCGCGGCCACGGCGGCATGCTCGGGATCGCGGCCGGTCGCGAAGGCGTTCGGCTGGTCCTCGTCGATCAGGTAGACGCGCGGCATCGGCAGCCCGGCGCGCTGGACGAGCTCGTGGACGATGCCGAACAGTTCCGGCGCGTTCTCCGGTCCGACTTCCTGGGCATTGGCCATGCGCAGGACCATCTGGTCGCTGTTCCAGTAGGCAAACAGGTTCATGCCCAGCGCGGCGACGAAGGCGATGACGAGGCCGGTCTGGCCTCCCATGAGATAGCCGGCCACCAGGAAGAAACCCGTCAGCGCGGCGAGCAGGAGGGCGGTCTTGAAGTAATTCATGCCCGGAAAGATGGTCTGCAAAAGTGGCGAATCAAGGTAGGGACAGGCATCATGGTGCCATGACCGATCCCACCAAGCCCGCCCCGCCGGCGCCGCCCACAGCGGATGCCGCCCCCACTCCCCCGGCGCCCGTCCCGCCCGAGAAGCCGAAGAAGGTCGAGGAGATCGGCGGGCCGCCCGGTCCCGAGCCCACGCGCTACGGCGACTGGCAGTTCAACGGCAAGGTGACCGACTTCTGAAAGAAGTCGGTCATCCTGAGGCGCAGCCGAAGGATCTCGCGCCAACAGCAAGGATCCCTCGCTCCGCTCGGGATGACACGCGTGAGGTAGCAATGACCAGCACCGACATCTTCCACCCCACCTTCAAGGCGCAACCCTGGTGGTGGGAGGCGTGGACGCCCAACAACGCGCTGAGCGTCGATCCGCCCGCGAAGACCGATGTGGTGATCGTGGGAGCGGGTTACGGCGGCCTGTCGACGGCGCTGGAGCTGCGGCGCAACGGCATCGACTGCGTGGTGCTGGAACGCGGCGTGTTCGGCATCGGCGCCTCGACGCGCAACGGCGGCATGCTCTCGGGCGGCACCAACATCGCCAAGGGGCTGGGCGGCAAGAACCCCAAGATCGAGGCCGAGTTCGAGGCCAACAAGGCGGCGTTCCTGGGCAGCGGCGCCGATTCGCTGCAGACCCTGATCGACATCATCCATCGCGAGAAGATCGATTGCGGCCTGATCACCAACGGCCGCTTCACCGGCGCCTGGACGCCCAAGCATTACGACGACCAGGCGCGCAAGGTCGAGATGTTCAACAAGTACGCCAATGTCGGCGCCGAGATGATCCCGCGCGAGCGGGTGCGCGAGATGATGGCGTCAGACTATTACTATGGCGGCATGTACGTGAAGAGCGGCGGCAACCTCCATCCCGCGCGCTACTACAAGGGGCTGCTCGAAGCGGCGCACGGCCAGGGCGCCATCCTCTGCGGCGATGTCGAGGCCGAGCGTATCGAAAAGACGAGTAACGCGAAGACGGGCAGCGGCTGGCGCGTGCTGACCGCCAAGGGCCCGATCGCCTGCAGGGAAGTGGTCATCGCGACCAACGGCTATACCGGCGACCTGACGCCCAAGCTGAAGATGCGCGTCGTGCCGGTCGCCAGCCACATCATCGCCACCGAAGAGCTGCCGATCCCGGCCACGGACCTGATCCCGCTGCAGCGCTCGATCGGCGACACCAAGCGGGTGCTGACCTATTACCGGCCCTCGCCCGACGGCCGGTACATGATCTTCGGCGGCCGCGCCCGCTTCACCGCGGCGCCGCCGGAAGTGAGCGCGCCGATCCTCTACCAGTACATGATCGACCGCTTCCCCCAGCTCAAGGGCATCCGCATCACCCATGTCTGGACGGGCAACGTAGCCTTCGCGCTCGATTCGATGTCGCACATGGGCCAGGACGACGGCATGCACTATCTGCTCGCCTGCAACGGCAGCGGCGTCGCCATGATGACCTATCTCGGCACCCAGACGGCCAAGAAGATCGCCGGCGGCTCCAACGCCCCGGTCAATGCCTTCGACGGCCGCGAGTTCCCAGAGCACCCGCTCTACAACGGCGATCCCTCGCTCTATCTGCCGCTGATCGGCGCGCTCTACCGCACACGCGACTGGCTCGACCGCAAGATGGCCGGCTGAAACAGGGTTTTAAGCAATGAAGGTTGGCATCGTCGGCGCGGGCGCAATCGCGTTTGGAATGGCGGCATTCCTCGAACAGGCTGGGCATGCTGCCACCCTGTGGTCGCCGTCGGGCGAACGCACCAGGGCGCTGGCCGCGGGTGAACCGCTCGTCGCCGCCGGCGCGATCGAGGGATCGTTCAAGCCGGCTGTCGCCACCAGCGCGGAGTCGCTCGTCGCCGGTGCCGAGGTGATCCTGATCGCCTTGCCGGCCTACGGGCACAGGCACGTCTTCGACCGGATCGCGCCGCACGTCACGGCGGCGCAGGCGGTGATCGTCAGCTCGCACGCCTCGTTCGGCGCGCTCTATCTGTCGCGCCTGCTCGCCGCCCGAAGCATCACCGTGCCGATCGTCGCCTGGGGCACGACGTTGGTGAGTGGCCGTCAGACCGGGCCCGCCAAGGTCCAGGTGAACACGGTGCGCAAGTCCGTCGATCTCGCCACCTTGCCCGCGTCGCGCAGCGCCGAGGGTCTCGCCCTCTGCCAGTCCCTGTTCGGCGACCGCTTCGTCGACCGGCAGAGCCTGCTTGCCATCGCGCTCAGCAATCTCAATCCGACGATCCACATGGGGATCGCGCTCGGCAACATGACGCGCATGGAGCGGGCCGAGACCTGGGGCCAAGCCGAGAACGTAACACCGAAGGTCGGCCGCCTGCTGGAGGAACTCGATCGCGAGCGTCTCGCGGTTGCGGCGGCGCTCGGCCTCGAGGTCCGGACGATCTTCCAGCACCTCAACCTGTCCTTCGGCGTGCCCCCGGGCTCGGCCTACGAGATGCACCAGGCCATGCATGCCATCGGCAAGAGCGGCGCCGGCCCGACCACGGCCGACAGCCGCTACGTCACCGAGGACGTGCCGTTCGGCCTGGTCCCGACGGCGAAGCTCGGCCGCCTTGTGGGCCACCCCGCGCCATTGCACGAGGCCGGCGTCAGCCTCTTCTCGGCGATGTACGGGCGCGACTTCACGGCCGAGAACGACCTGTTGGCCGCCCTCGACATCGACGCGCTTTCTCTGGCGCAGCTCCAGACGCTGTGCCGCGACGGCTACTCCCGTCTGTCGTCCTGAGCGCAGCGAAGGACCTTGCGGAACGACCGAAGTACTGCGGAGCTGGCGATAGATCCTTCGCTGCGCTTAAGGGCGGAGATTACTCCGCCCGAGATGACAAGGATTGAGAGCCAAGAGATGACCACAGGTCCCCTACCCGTCTCCCTGGCCGACGTGCGCGCTGCGGCGGCGCGCATCAAGGGCGCCGTCGTCCACACGCCCTGCCTGCGCAGCGAGACGCTGTCGCGCATCGCCAAGGCCGATGTCTGGATCAAGTTCGAGAACCTGCAGTTCACCGCCTCGTTCAAGGAGCGCGGGGCGCTCAACACGCTGCTGCAGCTCACCGACGAGGAGCGCCGTCGCGGCGTCATCGCCATGTCGGCCGGCAACCACGCGCAGGGCGTCGCCTATCATGCCGGCCGGCTCGGCATCCCCGCGACCATCGTGATGCCGTCCTTCACGCCCAACACCAAGGTCAAGCACACGCGCGGCCACGGCGCGCGGGTCGTCCTGATCGGCGACACGCTGGCGGAAGCGGCGGCCGAGGCCCATCGCCTGGCCGACGCCGAAAAGCTGGTGTTCGTGCATCCCTATGACGATCCGCGCATCATTGCCGGACAGGGCACCATCGCGCTGGAGATGCTGGCGGACGCACCCGAACTCGACACGCTGGTCGTGCCGGTGGGCGGCGGCGGCATGCTGGCGGGCTGCGCTGTCGCCGCGCGCGGGCTGAAACCCGACGTGAGGATGATCGGCGTCGAATCAGCCGGCTACTCGGCCATGCGCCAGCTCCTGGCCGGTGAGCCCGTGACCGTGGGCGGTGACACGATCGCCGAGGGCATCGCCGTGCGCGACATCGGCCATGCGCCGCTCGCCATCGCCCGGGCTTTGGTCGACCGGGTGCTGGCGGTCGACGAGGTG
>JABMNB010000621.1 GCA_013205335.1 Rhodospirillales bacterium | reverse complement strand
TGTCATCCCGAGCGCAGCGAGGGACCTTTCCGTTCCGAAGCACGCCCCAACAGACGTGCTAGAATCGCAACGTGTCATCCCTGACCCGCCGTCGCATCGCCTGGACGCTGTTGCTGCTCACGCCCGCGATGTTCGCCGTCAACATGCTGATGGCGCGCTATGCCACGTTCGTGCCGCCGAACGCGCTGGCACTGGGGCGCTGGTTCTTCGTGGCGGTGCTGCTGCTGCCGTTTGCCTGGCCGCGCCTGCTGCGCCATCGCCATGCCCTCACGCGCGAGTGGCGCGACCTGCTGCTGCTGGGCGCGATCGGCATGTGGATCTGCGGCGCCTGGGTCTATATCGGCGCGCGCTCGGTGCCGGCGCTCAACATCGGGCTGATCTACGCCGCCTCGCCGATCCTCGTCGTCGCGCTGGGCCGCCTGCTCTATCGCGAGCGGCTGACGGCGGGCCGCATCGCCGGCATCGTGCTCTGCCTGGCCGGAGTAGCCGCGGTGTTCGCCAAGGGCCGTCTCGAAAACCTCCTGTCGGTACAGTTCACCGAAGGCGATCTCTGGATCGCCGCCGCCTCGGCTTGCTGGGGCCTCTACTCGGTGCTGCTGAAGGCCCGGCCGAGCGCGCTCGATCCGCTGACGCGGCTGTGCGCCATCTCCTTCGCGGGCTGCCTCGTCCTGCTGCCGTTCACGATCGGCGAGGCGTTGCTCTGGCAAGCGCCGGACCTCGCCGACTGGCGCACCTGGGCGTCGTTCCTCGTGCTCGCCGTCATTCCCGGCGTCGGGGCCTATGGCGCCTTCGCCTACTGCGTGCGCGAGCTCGGCCCCTCGGTCAGCAGCGTGTCGATGTATCTCGGGCCGCTCTATATCGGCATCCTCGCTTGGCTGATCCTCGGCGAGGCGCCGCAATGGTATCATCTGCTGGGAACGGCGCTGGTGCTGCCCGGCCTGTTTCTCGCGACCCGCTCGCCCGCTACGCGTCCTGCCGCAAAGGGAGTCTGACATGAACCGCGCGATCCTCGCCCTCCTTGCTCTCCTCATCGCGCTCCCCGCCGCAGCGGAGGAGATCGGCGCCGTCGGCTATCGCTTCAAGTGGCTCGGTCCCAACGACAAGATCGTGGTCGAGGCGTTCGACGATCCCGACCTGGCCGGCATCACCTGCTATCTCGCTCGCGCCCGCACCGGCGGCCTCAAGGGCATGGTCGGCCTGGCGGAAGATCCGCCCTATGCCTCGATCTCCTGCCACCAGGTCGGACCGGTCGACGGCGACAAGGCCGAGAAGCTCAAGAGTCCGCACGAAGTGTTCAGCGAGCGCGCCTCGCTGATCTTCAAGACCACGCAGGTCGTGCGCTTCTACGATCCGAAGCGCCGCGCGCTGATCTATCTCACCTATACCGACCGCGTGATCGAGGGCAGCCCGCAGAACTCGATCAGTGTCGTGCCCGTCGGCCTGCGCTGACTTCTTCCGGAGAGCAATGAAATGACCACCCGTCCCCCGCCCAACTGGCGCTCGCTGATGTTCGTGCCGGTGCTGGCCGAACGCTTCATCGCCAAGGCCCATACGCGCGGCGCCGACGCGCTGATCCTCGACCTCGAGGATTCGATAATCCCGGCCAAGAAGGCCGAGGCCCGCGCCGCAATCGCCGCCTCGGTACCGCGAGTGGCGCAGAACGGCGCCGACGTCGTGATCCGCATCAACCGGCCGCTCGAACTCGCCGTGCCCGACATCGCGGCCGCGGTGATGCCCGGCGTCTCGGCGCTGATGCTGCCCAAGGTAATGGGCCCCGAGCACGTGCGCCTGCTGGCCGAACTGGTGACCGAGCGCGAGATTGAGCTCGGCATGGCGATCGGCCACACGCGCTTCCTCGTGCTGATCGAGACGGTGGCCGCGTTGCCGAATCTCTTCGCCATCGCCGCCGAGCCGCGCATGGCCGGCATGTCGGTCGGCGGCGAGGATTTTGCCACCGACATGGGCGCGATCCCGTCGGCCGACAGCATGTACGTCTTCGCCATGCAAGGACTGGCCGCCTGCCGCGCCGCCGGCATTCTGCCGATGGGCTCGATGGGCCAGCTCGCCAAGATCGACGATCTCGACTCCTATCGCGCCGGGCTGAAGCGCGGCCGCGAGCTGGGCTTCACCACCGCCTCGTGCATCCATCCGGCGCACGTGCCGATCATCAACGAGGAATACGGCGCCTCCGACGCCGAACTCGACCGCGCCCAGCGCCTGCTTGCCGCTTTCGACGTCGCCACCGCCAACGGCGAGGGCGCCGTCGCGTTCGAAGGCAGCATGGTCGACCTGCCCATCGTCATCCGCGCGCAACGGCTGCTGGCGCGCGCGGCTTCGTGGAAGAAAGCAGGCTGAGGGGAACCCCGGGAATGTCGCTCGCCGTCTACGGCCACCTCTTCTCTTCGTACACGCAGAAGGTCCTGATGGCGCTGCACGAGAACGGCACGCCGTTCGAGTTTCGCGCGCTTGGGCAGGAGGCGCCGGAACATGTCGGCGAATGGCTGAAGCGCTGGCCGGTCGGCAAGTTCCCGGTGCTGGTCGACGGCGATCGCACCGTGGTCGAGACCAGCATCATCATCGAGTATCTGCAGCTCACCCATGCGGGCCCGGTGCGCCTGATCCCCGCCGACCCGATGACGGCGCTCGACGTGCGCTTTCTCGACCGTTTCTTCGACCTGCATGTGATGAACATGATGCAGCTCGCGGTCAACGGCGCACTCACCGGCGACGTGACGAAACGCAAGGACGGCCACGACGCGGCCATCGAGAAGCTGGACCGCGCCTACGCCTGGCTCGAAGGCGAGCTGGTCGGCCGGACCTGGGCCATCGGCGCGGAGTTCACGATGGCCGACTGCGCCGCCGCACCGTCCCTGTTCTACGCCGATTGGGTGCACCGGATTCCGGAATCGTATCCGACCCTGCGTGCCTACCGCACCCGCCTGCTGGCACGCCCCTCCTTCGCCCGTTGCATCGAGGACGGGCGACTGTTCCGCCCCCTCTTCCCCCTGGGCGCACCGGACCGGGATTGACTCTATCCGTCGTCCTGAGCGAAGCGCCGCAGGCGCGTAGTCGAAGGACCTCTTTTCGCTTCGACACACTGTGCGTCGAAAAAGAGGTCCTTCGACTACGCTGCGCTTCGCTCAGGACGACGGAATATTCCTGGGTGACCTTACCGATACAGAAACGTCCCCAGCAGCACCCAGCGGCCTGCTTTCGGCGTGCCGACCAGCGGCGTCGTGTAGTGCCAGAACGGCAGGCGATAGGCGGTCACCGTCGCAGGCCGCGCCACCGACACGATCTCGCTGAAATGGCCGGCGCGGCTGTAGACCAGCCACTGGTGCTCGACACCCGGGCCGCACAGGCTGAGATGCAGGTCGATGTAGCCACCAATGGCGCGCTTGTTCTCGGGATGGTGATCGTTGTGCGGGCCGGCATAGTCCCCCGGCCCATAGCGCAGCACCTGGAGGCCCCAGCCCGACGCGAGCTTGCGTCCAGCCAGCGCTTCCGCGAAGGCGCGGAAGCTTTGCGACCGCATCATGCGCGCAAGCCCGATCCGTTCGGCCGCCTTCACCCCGGGTTCGCGCCGGCTCTCGAAATAGATGGTGCGGGCACGGCTGCTCTTGGGCAGCAGCTCGGCATAGTCGTGCTTCATCTCGAAGATCGTGTCGGGCGGGATCGGCTTCTCGATCGGCTCCAGCACGTCCGGCAGCTCGGCCTCCAACGTGCGCCGCACGCGCGCGGCCTTGGCGCGGTCGAGCAGGTCCTCGGCGGCTAGAAAACGCGTGCGCGGGTTGGCCAGCGCGCCGCACAGGGGATGCGTGCCCGCCAGCACGCGCCTGCCGGCGCGGCTCAGCAGGTCCTCGAACTCCACGGGAATGCCGTTTGATCTCATCGGTCCGCCCCTCTAAACGACGTGCCTAGCATGCCATACGCCTCGCTTCGCGACTTCATCGACCGGCTGGAGAAAACCGGCCGCCTCGTGCGCGTCACCGCGCCGGTCTCGCCACACCTGGAAATGACGGAGATCCAGACCCGCCTGCTCGCGGAAAAAGGCCCGGCGGTGCTGTTCGAGAATGTCGTGCGGCCTGACGGCACGCGCTCCGACATCCCGGTGCTGGTCAACCTGTTCGGCACGGTCGAACGCGTGGCCTGGGGCATGGATCGCGAACCGGGGCAACTGCGCGCCGTGGGCGAGACGCTGGCCTTCCTGCGCCAGCCCGAGCCGCCGGGCGGCTGGCGCGAGGCGCTCGACATGCTGCCGCTGGTGCGGACCGTGATGGCGATGAAGCCCAGGACCGTAAGTTCCGCGCCCTGCCAGGAAATCGTACTCACCGGCGACGACATCGATCTCGCGAAGCTGCCGATCCAGACCTGCTGGCCGGGCGAACCGGCGCCGCTCATCACCTGGCCGCTGGTGGTGACGCAGGGGCCCAATCCAAAAGGCGACAAGCAGGACAATTTCAACCTCGGCATCTATCGCCTGCAGGTGACGGGCAAGAACACGACGCTCATGCGCTGGCTGAAGCATCGCGGCGGTGCGCAGCATCACCAGCGCTGGCAGAAGTCCGGCAAGCGCGAGCCGCTGCCGGCCGCCGTGGTGATCGGCGCCGATCCCGGCACCATCCTTGCCGCCGTGACGCCGGTGCCCGACACGCTGTCGGAATACCAGTTCGCCGGACTCCTGCGTGGCAAGAAGGTCGAGCTGGTCGCGTGCAAGACCGTGCCGCTAAAAGTGCCGGCCGAGGCCGAGATCGTGCTCG
>JABMNB010000620.1 GCA_013205335.1 Rhodospirillales bacterium | reverse complement strand
TGCTGGCCGACGAGATCAACCGCGCCACGCCGAAAACCCAATCGGCGCTACTCGAGGCGATGCAGGAGCGGCAGGTCACAATAGAAGGGCACTCGCATCCGCTCGAGCCGCCGTTTCTCGTCATCGCCACCCAAAATCCCATCGAACTCGAAGGCACCTATCCGTTGCCCGAAGCCCAGCTCGACCGCTTCCTGATGCGCATCGCCGTCGGCTATCCCGAGCGTCAGGAGGAGAAGGAGGTGCTGCGACGCCGGCGCGAGCGACGCCAGGAACTCGCCGAGGTGCCGGGGATCGTGTCGCATGACACCCTTCTCGCGATGCAGGCCGCGGTCGAGGAGGTCTACACCGACGACGCCATCGACGGGTACATCGTCGACCTGGTGCGGGCGACCCGTGGCGAAGAGCGGGTGGCGCTGGGCGTCTCGCCGCGCGGCGCGCTGGCGTTGCAGGCCGCCGTGCGGGCCGAGGCGGTTCTGCAGGGCCGCGATTTCGTCACGCCGGACGACGTCAAGGCGATGGCCGTGCCGGTCCTCGCCCATCGCATCATCCTGCGCCCGGAGCTTTGGGCCGCGCGAGTCTCGACGGTCGAGGTCGTCAACGACGTCCTGAGACGCGTGCCGACCCCGAAAGTGGAAGCGATCTGACCGTGCTTCCGTCGCCCCTGTTTGGATCGCTGGTCGTCCTCACGATCTGGACAGTGGTGTTGGGGTTGATGGTCGGCCGTTTTGAGTTCTTCCTGGCGGCCGTGCCGCTGGTCGTGGCCTTGCTGTCGGCCCGGAAGCCTGTTGCGGCGTCAAGCATCTCGATCACGGCGAGCCCATCCTCGATACGACTGACCGAAGGCGACCGCTTCGATCTGGTCGTTGTCGTCGCCTGTCCGAAGGCAACGTCACCGTCGATCGAAATCTTCCTGCCCTTGGCGAACACCTTTGATTTCGTCGAGGGCCGGCCCCACCTGGCGACCAGCCTAAGGGCGGGCGAGACGTTCCAATGGAAGCTTGCCGTGCGCTCGACGACACGCGGCCGCGTCGTCGTGGGGCCATTCAACGTCCGCGTGTCAGACGACGCTGGCCTGCTGGTCGACGAAGCGCGCGTCGGCTTGGCCGTCGAGATCGAGACCTATCCGCGCATTCCCATGGTCCGGCAATTGCCCCGGCCGCGGCACACGCGATCGTCGTTCGGTAACTACGTTGGCGCCCAATTCGGCGCCGGGCTCGAGACCGCCGAAACCCGGCTGTTCGCGCCCGGCGACCGCGTGCGTCAAGTCAACTGGCCCGCGTCGCTCCGGCTCGGCCGCTTGTATGTGAACCAGTTCCATCAGGAGCGCAGCGCCGAGGTGGTGTTGCTGCTCGACACGTTGGCGGAAATCGGCGCGTCGCCGCATTCGAGCCTCGATGTCTCGGTGCGGGCCGTCACGGCGCTGGCGTCGGCATACATCGCCCGCAAGGATCGCGTGGGCTACGTGGAGTTCGGCGGCCATCTGCGATGGCTAAAACCTGCCGCCGGTCGGCACCAATGGGAGAGGTTGCTGCGGTCTGCCCTTCCGGCCAGCCAGCATTTCACTTATCTGACCAGAACGCTGGACCATGTACCGGCCGCGGCGCTGCCACGGCAGGCCCTGGTGATTGCTGTTAGCCCGGTCATTGACGATCGTTTCACGCGGGCGATCGTCGATTTGGCAGGACGCGGCTACGACGTGGTGCTGCTCGCTGTCAGTCCGGTCGGGCTGACGCGGCGCGTGCTCCCCGATACGCCGCTCAACGATGTCGCCTGCGCACTGTGGGCGCTCGAGCGGGCGTCCCGGATCCGGCAATTGTGCGACGAGGGCATCTCCGTCACCGAATGGCAACCTGAGCAGCCCCTCGACGCGGCTCTCGCATCGCTGGCGCGCCGCGCGCCGGTGCGCCGGAACATGCCATGAAACGCGTCGTGCCCGCGCTCGCCATCCCCGTTCTCGCCGGCGTGCCCCTTTGTGTGGACACGTCCAGGCTTGTCGCCGTCGTCGCGCTGGCTGGCGGCGTTGTTTGCCTCGTCGCGGTGCTGCGGGCGTCGCTATCTCTGGCGACCGCGGGCGGCGGGGATGTCCCGGCCTCTGTTGAAATTGTGAAGTAGGC
>JABMNB010000619.1 GCA_013205335.1 Rhodospirillales bacterium | reverse complement strand
GTGCGGGCGATCACGACCTCGCGCTGGCGGAGCGAGAGGGCGCCCCTGTCGAGCAAGCCGCCGGCAAACATTCTCCCGAAGACGCGCGGGTTGCGTGCCATCGTCCGGAACAGGAGCAGCGGCGGGACGCCCGGAGGCATGGTGCGCGCCAGGGCGGTCGCGATCTCTGTCGGATGAGGCTCTTCGGCGGGAGCGATGCGGGGCATGGTGGATCTCCAAACGGCTTGCTACATATTCCGTAGCAACCGGAAATGCGGCACGCTACAGAAAATGTAGTAACGGAGTGTAATAGATGGTGAAGAGGGTGCGCGGCTCGACGACCGGCCGGCCGATCATGGCGCTGCTCGACCTGCTGGGCCGGCGCTGGACCTTGCGCATCGTCTGGGAACTACGGGAGGCACCGCGGCGCTTCCGCGAGCTGCAGGACATGACCGGTGCCAGCCCGACCATCGTGAACACGCGGCTGGCCGAACTGCGCGAGGCGAAGCTGGTCGAGCTCGACGAAGCGACGGGTTACCGGCTCACGGCGCTGGGCAACGAGTTGCTGCGGCTGTTCCTGCCGCTGCATGCCTGGTCGGAGAAATGGGCGAAAGCGACGGCATAGCCGTCGCCTGCTCTATTTCAGAAACGGATTGTCGCTGCCGCGTCCCTTGCGGCGGGGCGGGAAACTCTCGGCGAGATAGTCGAGGATCTCCGAGCGCTCCTCGGCCTTGATCGGCGGCATGCGATGCTTCTCGACCATCAGGTCGAGGGTCGAATCCCAGAGGTCGCGCGTCAGGCCCTGCGCCTTGATCAGCGCCACGCCATGGCAGGCCGTGCACGAATAGAAGGTGAGCTCGCGGTTCTTGCCCTCGGGCAGGTCCTCGACCTTGTCATTGTGCGGCGGCGGCTTGCCCTTGTCGGGATCGACGACGGGCGGTGCCGCCGCCACCTTGGGCGCCGGCGGCACGTAGACATACTTGTCCCTGTGCAGCTCGCCGGCGCGATCGAAGGCGAGCAACAGGAACGTCGCCGTCAGGCCGATGACGGCGGCGTGTATGACGTTGATCTGGCTCAAGATTCGACGAGCACGCGGATGCGGTTGACCGGATTGGCCCCGTAGCCCTGCGGGTTCCAGTTGGCGGCCTGGAAGGGCTGGGTCACGCCCTTGCTGTCGGTCGCCTTGACCCACACTTCGTAGTAGCCCGCGGTCGGCAGTTCGATCGAGGCGGTGAAGTTCTGCCAGGCATACTTGTTGGCCGGGGCGTCAACCTTCGCGGGCTTCCAGGTGACGCCGTAGTCGGTCGAGATGTCGACGGTCTTGATGTCGAAGTCGCCGGCCCAGGCATGGCCGCGCAGGTCGAGCTTGCGAGAGGTGAGCTTGGATCCATCGGCGGGGAAAGTGATGACCGAACGGACCGGCATCGATTCGAGGATCGCCATGTCCTTCTCGTTGCCCTTGCTGCCGGGCACGATCGGAGTCTTCGGCACGCGGTAGGAGAAGCCGCCCATGCCGGGGCCGTCATGCTCCTTGTCGCGGATCCAGATGCGGTTCAGCCACTTGATCGAAGCAGATGCGGGCCAGCCCGGGATGACGAGGCGGACCGGCGCGCCGTGGATCAGCGGCAGGTCCTGGCCGTTCAGCTTGAAGGCGATCAGCGAGTGCTCTTCCATCGCCTTGGCGATCGGCACGCCGCGCGAGATGGTGGGTTTGTCGGTCTCGCCGGCCAGGGTCGGGTCGGCGCCGTAGCTGCCGATATAGACCGCCGAGGGCTTCAGGCCGGCGGCCTTCAGCACGTCGGCGAGGCGCACGCCGGTCCACATCGGGCAGCCCGCACCGCCGTTGGTCCACTGGTTGCCGCGCGCATCGGGCGAGAAGAAGGAGCGGCCGTTGCCGCCGCATTCCAGCATCAGCTGGTAGGTGACGGCAGGGAACTTCGTCATCAGGTCGCCGACGCTGATGTCGAGCGGCGTGTTGACCTCGCCGTCGATCTTGACCTTCCACGCCTTGGGATCGCCCGTGACGTCCGGCACTTGGCCGTTGTTGCGGATGAAGAGCTTGTCGGTCGGCGTGACGTTGTCGTCGAGCAGCTCGGCCTGGGTCTCGGCGACGAGCGGCTTGTCGCCCAGAACCGCCAGCTTGGCCTTGCCGTCCATTTCGAGCAGCTTCGGACCTTTGGCGGCCGGCGCACTCTGCGCCAGGGCCGCTCCGACGGGCGGCAACGAAGCACCGACGGTGGCCAGACCGACCCCCTTCAGCACGTTCCGACGCGATGCCTTCGATGTTCCCGGATGAAGCATTTATTCCTCCCTGAGGCGTGCTTTTTAGCTCAAACTTTCCGCCGCGTCAGCCAGCCGGACAGGATCAGTGCACAGGCCGCGATGGTAACCACGATGGTGGCGAGCACGTTGATCTGGGGGTCGACGCCCAGCCGCACGCTGGAATAGACGCGCATCGGCAGGGTCTGGGACTGCGCGCCGGCGACGAGCTGCGTCAGGATCAGATCGTCCAACGATAATGTGAAGGCGAGCAGCCAGCCCGAGCCGACGGCCGGCGCGATCAGCGGCAAGGTGATGGTGCGGAAGGTGACCCAGGGCGTGGCGCCGAGGTCCATCGCCGCTTCTTCCAGCGCGCGGTCGAAGTCGGTGAGGCGGGCCTGCACGACGATGGCCACGAAGGCGATCGAGAAGGTGGTGTGGGCGATGGCGATGGTGAGGAAGCCGCGGTCCGGTCCGCCGAACAGCCGCTCCGAGCCGACGAACAGCAGCAGCATCGAGATGCCCATGACGACCTCTGGCATCACCATCGGGGCCACCACGAGGCTGCCGAACAATGTACGTCCGGGAAAGCGCGGCGCCCGTACCAGCGCGTAGCCGGCGGCGAGACCGAGCAGCGCAGCACAGGTCGCGCTCACCAGCGCAATGCGCAGCGACAGCCATGCGGCCTCCAGCATCGCCTCGTTGGCGAACAGGGCGTGCCACCATTTGAGCGAGAAACCCGACCAGACGGTGACGAGGCGCGACTCGTTGAACGAATAGACGATCACCAGCGCGATCGGCAGGTAGAGGAAGGCATAGCCGAAGGCCAGCATGCCGAAGGCGAAGCGGGCGCGGCCCATCATGTGGAGCCCATCATGCGGGGGTCCTCACGTGCGCCGCTCCAGGCTGCGCGCCTGGTTGCGCTGGAAGACCGCGATCGGGCCGACCAGCAGCACCAGCAGGCAGACGGCAACCGCCGAGGCGAGCGGCCAGTCGCCGTTGGTGAAGAACTCGTCCCACAGGACCTTGCCGATCATCAGCGTCTCGGTGCCGCCCAGCAGGTCGGGAATCACGAACTCGCCGACCGCCGGGATGAACACCAGCAGGCAGCCGGCGACGATGCCGGGCAGCGACAAGGGCAAGGTGACGGTGAGGAAGGCGGCGAGCGGCCGCGCGCCGAGGTCGGCCGCGGCTTCGAGCAGGCCGTCGTCGAGCTTCTCCAGGGTGGCGTAGAGCGGCAGCACCATGAAGGGCAGGTAGGCGTAGACGATGCCGAGATGCACCGCCCATTCGGTGCCGAGGATCGTGCCGGGATTGGTGGCGAGGCCGGTCCAGCGCAGGAACTGCTCGATCAGCCCGTTGTCGGCCAGCAGGCCCATCCAGGCATAGATGCGGATCAGGAACGAGGTCCAGAAGGGCAGCACGACCAGCATCAGCAGCAGCGGGCGCCGGTTGGGGGCGGCGCGCGCGATGGCATAGGCCATGGGATAGCCCAGCAACAGGGCGACCAGCGTCGAGGTTGCAGCGATGCGCAGGGAGGAGAGCCAGGCCGCGAGATAAAGATCGTCGGAGAAGAGGAGCGCGAAGCTCTTGAAGCTGAGGCCCAGCTCGACCGGCGGAATCGAATCCGGGGCAAGGGTGCCGAGCGCGATGGCGAGCACCAGCGCGCAGGGCAGCAGGAAGAAGACCCCAAGCCACAGGAACGGGAGCCCGATGACTAACCGCACCGCCTAGATTCCTTCCATTTTACAATGACCCACTTACCTCATCCTGAGAGGCTGGCCGGAAATGAAGTGAATCAATTCAAGTACTTACCTCATCCTGAGGAG
>JABMNB010000618.1 GCA_013205335.1 Rhodospirillales bacterium | reverse complement strand
TGGAATTGACCAAACTGGCGCGTGTTCGGATTGATATGCCCAACGCGCTCGACGACGACTGGAAGATCGATGTCAGGAAGTCGTCGGCACATCCCCCACGGAATGTCCGCGACCGCTTGAGGCGAATCATTGAAACGATCGGAGCAGGGTCCCGACGCGTTTACTCGAGCCGAGGCAAGCGCCTCCTCGACGAAAGCCGGGTGCCTGTGTGGCAGCGGCTCCAGGACAAGAACGAGATTCGATACCGCGTCAATCCGGAGCATCCGCTGTTGGCTGAGTTCATGGAAACGCTGACGGCTCCCATGAAGCGGGACTTTTTGGCGATCATCGAATTGACGGGCGCGGGCTTGCCCGTGGATTCGCTTTTCGCGGACATTGGCTCCCAGCCGGAGGCTGTGGCCGGGAGTGCGATGTCACCCGAGGCTCATCAGCGAGCGGTTGAAGCAACATACCAACACTTGATCCGCAGCGGCCTGCCCGCCAGCGATGTCATCGACATGCTCCGGTCCACGGAGCCATTCAGATCCAACTGGGCTCAGACCGAAAGCATCATTAAGACCCTCACACAGGAGACGGCTTGAGATGAGTGACGCCATTCAGATCCTGGAGAACATGGTAGCGGCGCAACTTTCACGCGAGCCGCTGCCGACTCCCGCTCGAATTCGCGAATTGATCGACGCGCTGCGAGGCACCCCGCTGTGCTCTGATGTGTCTTTCGAGGACGGTGAACGCCTTGCGCTTGAGTTCGAGGCGCGGCACGGAGTCACGATGGAGATTGGCTCCGTTCTTACAGATTCAGACTTCGAGCCGTGGCTGGATGCCGCGCGCGCTGACATCGTTCCCTACTACTGGCCGCGTTACCGACAGCTACTTGTTAAGAAGGATCTTTCGGGTCAGGTCCTGGCCACCATGGATAGCGTCACGGAAAGGATTCTTGGGTTTCTTCAGGATCCCAAGAAGCCGAGCCGCTGGGACCGACGCGGTATGGTCGTCGGTCACGTACAGTCTGGAAAGACGGCGAACTATATCGGCCTGATGGCCAAGGCTGCTGATGCTGGATACCGGCTAATCGTCGTCATTGCTGGCGTCCATAACAACCTGAGAAACCAGACGCAAGAACGCGTTGACGAAGGATTCGTTGGACGGGACAGCGCCCGCATGCTCTACGCAGGCCCGGAGCAGGTTATCGGAGTGGGCAGGTTCGATAGCACTCGGCGACCCATAACTTTCACCAATGCCGTCCGCGATTTCAGCAAGGTCATGGCCACGGGGGTTGGCGTTCCTCTTCAGAACCTAACCGAGCCCGCTGTCTTCGTGATCAAGAAGCAGGCCAACACGCTCAAGAACCTTCTGGAATGGCTTCGCGAGCATAGTGGACGCGGCGGGAAGCGCGCCGTCGACGTGCCAATGCTCTTAATTGATGACGAGGCCGATAACGCATCGATCAATATCAAGCACCATCAAGGCGAGGTGGCCAAGATCAACGGCCTGATCCGAGACCTGCTCAATACCTTCGACAGAAGTTGCTACGTTGGATATACCGCGACGCCGTTCGCGAACATATTCATCGATCCGGACACCGACGATGAGATGCGTGGGGCCGACCTGTTTCCCAAGGATTTCATCGTCAGCCTTGATCCGCCTACGAACTACTTCGGCGCGGAACGCGTGTTCCTGCGCGACGCGGCTCGGGTCGTTCGCCACATCGACGACAACGAAGAGCACTTACCGCTGAAGCACTCGATTTCCCACATCGTTAGCGCCCTCCCAGGCAGCCTTCAGGACGCCGTCCGCACTTTCGTTCTTGGACGTGCCATTCGTCTGGCGCGCGGGCAGGATACCGCTCATTGTTCGATGTTGGTGAACGCTTCGGTTAAGAACAATGTGCAGCGTCAGTTACGCAATGAAGTCCACAATTTCATGGAAGGCGTGAAAGCAAGCGCTCGCATTAACGCGGCTCTTGGCGTTGCAGCAGCCCTGAATGATCCAGAGATTCGGGCCCTGCACGAGGCGTGGAAGACGGAGTACCAGGACTCCACGGAGTTCGCATGGCCGGAGGTGCAGGCCCAACTTCACGCTGCCGCAGCGCCCATCCGCACCGTACTGATTAATAGTCAGTCGACAGATGTGCTGGACTATGCGAAGCACGCAAAGACTGGCCTGAGCGTTATTGCCGTAGGGGGGTACTCGCTTTCCCGAGGACTAACGCTAGAAGGCCTGATGACTAGCTACTTTCTTCGCAATTCAATGATGTACGACACCTTGATGCAGATGGGCCGATGGTTCGGCTACCGTCACGGTTATGAGGATCTGTGTCGCGTCTGGATGCCCGAAGAGGCGGAGGGTTGGTACGCGCACATTGCCGACGCCGTCGAGGAGCTTCGCGAGGAGTTGCGTGTCATGCAGGCTGCGAACGCCACTCCAGAGCAGTTCGGGCTGAAGGTTCGGAGTCATCCCGACACGCTGATCGTGACCGCTCGAAACAAGATGGGCTCTGGAGAGAAGTTGGTTATGTCTATTGGTCTCGGCGAGAAATTTGCCGAAACGGCGATTCTGCGCAGAGATGCGGCCAGTCTCAACGCAAACAGAGCCGCAGTTCGACACTTCGCCGAATCACTGGACGCCGGCGGGACGTCCGTGGCCTCTGCACAGCCTGTTTCCGGGGGATACCTCCTGCAGGGCGTGTCAGCCGAACTGGTCCAGCAGTTCATTTCGGAGTTCCGCAATCACCCTGGCTCTCTGCTAACTGCATCGGATCCCGTGCGCCGTTACATCGACGATCGACGTGATTCGGAACTGGCACGGTGGGATGTGTTGTTTGCGAGTCTGAAACAACACGATCCGAAAGGCCGGACCGACTCCTCTCTTGGAATCGCTATTCATTGTCAAAGGCGTGGCCCGGGTTCGAGAAGTGATAACGAGACCTTGCGGGTTACAAACAAGCAGCGCGTGGCCTCGCGCGGGGTCGAGAAGGCCGGCTTGACCCGAGAGCAGGTCGCTGCCGCCGAAGCCGCTTATCTTGAATCGGCGAAGACCGACAATTTCCCGGACCGCATCTATCGCAAGGTCCGGGAGCGTCCGCTGCTGATCATCCACCTGCTAGTAATCGGCAAGGAGGACGAAGACCTATCCTCGCAGGAACCGACTGTAGCGTGGAGCATCAGCTTTCCGCACACCGACCTGGAGGAGAAGAAGGTTGAGTATGTTGTGAGCACGACCTGGTGGAGGGAGAACTACCGGGACGAACTCGATGACGACGATATGGCTGGTGACAATGACTGACGATCCGTGGCAGGACCTCCTGCCGTCCCCGAACGCCGACCTGTTGAGCGCTCGGCGCGTGGACGCTGAGTTGCCCTTCGGGTTCTTCTGGGCCAAAGGGACAGACAAGCGCTGCCTTCTTCTGCTGCGTCACAGCCCTGACTCGTCGCCAAGAGCGCGGTTGCCCAGGCTCAAAGGCATCGAAGTAACGTTGTCTGACGGCGATACCAGCGGTAGCGCGGTCCTCGCACTTCGGTTGCTGGATTCGTCTCAGCGTGATCTATTCCATCGATTGTGCCTCGACATCATCGCCAGCGCCAGAGATGCTGCCGCGGAGAAAGACGCCGTAGCCGCGACTCTGTCTCGCACATGGCGCTGGCACCATCTTCTGCGGGGCGGTGGAGATGGCCGTCTGACGCTCGAGGAACAGAAGGGCCTGATGGGCGAACTCTTGGTGTTGGAGCGCCTGCTGGTGTCATTCTCCGCCCATAACGCGGTGCAGGCATGGCGTGGTCCTCTCGGCGCACCGAAGGACTTCGAGGTCGGGCGGGTATCGATTGAGGCCAAGGCGCGCCGCGGAGCTGCCACCCCGTACGTTGCGATCTCTTCGGAGCACCAGCTGGATACGACCGGCGTCGATGTGCTTCTGCTGTGCGTCTACGAATTAGACCAAGCGCCGGCCGATAGCTCAGCGGCGGCGACCCTCTCTGATATCTCGCGAAGATTGCACATGTCGATCATGAATGCCGATCCCGGGGCCGCCGCGACGTTCGAATCGCTTTTGATGTCGGCAGGATTCTCCTGGGACGATGACTATTCGGATACGAAATGGCTCAGAGGACGGGAGTTGGTCTATAGGGTCGGCAC
>JABMNB010000071.1 GCA_013205335.1 Rhodospirillales bacterium | reverse complement strand
GCGAAGTCGAAGGCCGGAGCCACGGTGCAGCCGACCAGCGTCCAGTGGCCGAGCGAACGGGCTGCCTGCCAGACGCCGCGCGGCACGACGATCTGGGGCGTCTCGCCCAGGCCAAAGTCGCTGCCCAGGCGCAGGTGGCGGGCGCTGCGGCCATCGTCGCTCATCGAAAGCTCCAGCGGCGCACCGTCATAGTGATGCCAGGCTTCGTCGGCATCGACCTTGTGCCAGTGCGAGCGCTCGCCGCCCTTGAGAAGGAAGAAGATCGCGGTGCTGGCGCCGCGACCGTCCTTTCCGGCAGACGCACGGAACGTCTCGCGGTAGTGGCCGCCCTCGGGATGCGGCTGCAAACCGAGGCGGGCGATGATCTCGTCGGCGGTCACCTGGGAAACCTCTGGCGGGGATCAGGCCGGCGGCGGAACGGTGGCCTTCATCGACGGTATCTTGGCGAAGGCGGCAAACCATTTTGCGAGTTTCGGCCGCTTGACGCGCCAGTCGTGGTGGCCAAAGCGGAAGTCGAGATAGCCCAGCGCGCAGCCGATCGAGACGGTGCCGATGGTCGGCTTGCCCTTGAGTGCCTTGGATTCGGCCTCGAGCTGGTCGAGCACCCCGTCGATCTTCTTCATCTGGCCCTTCGACCAGTCGGGCCAGCGCTTCTCCTCGGGCCGCAGGAAGCCCTCGTAGCGGGCGAGCAGCGCGGCATCGAGCAGGCCGTCGGCCATGGCCTGCTGCCGCAGCGCCATCCAGCGATCGCGGCCCTTGCGCGGGAACAGCTTGCGGCCCTTGTGCTGGCTGTCCAGGTACTCGCAGATCACCGGCGAGTCGAAGAGGTCCATGGTCTTGATCGACAGCGCCGGGATCTTGCCGATCGGATTGTGCTTGTCGACATCGGCGTTGGGCGCAACCGGCGTCAGGGCCACGTTCACCATGTCCAGCTTCTTGTCGAGGCCGGTCTCGATCGCCAACACCCTGACCTTGCGGGCATAGGGCGACGACGGCGAGTAATAGAGCTTCATCTTGGACATGGTCGGTCTCCTGTCGTCTTCCGGTCGCGTCAGGCGCCGGCCATTTGGGGAATGTCGGTGTCGTTCAGGCGCACCTTGCGGGCGGTGTCGACGAGCTGCTGCCAGGTGGTGGTATCGATCGGCACGCCGTTCTTCTCGCGGTCGAGCTTGCGCGCCCGCTCGGGCTCGCCCGGCACGAGCACCTCGGCGACACCGGGCTGTGGCTTGGCCGACTTCACCCAGTCGATGAACGTATCGACCTCGTCCTCGAAGAAGGCGGTGCCGCCCATCGAGTCGGGATCGATGATGATCGACAGCATGTTGTTGATGATGTCGGTGCCGTCCTTCTTGATCGTGCGTGGGCTGTGCGTGCGGCCGCCGGTCAGCGCACCCGCCAGCAGGTCGCAGATCACGGCGAGGCCGCCGCCCTTGTGCAGGCCGAACGGCAGGATCGCCCCATAGGGCGCGTTGTACATCACGCCGGGTTCGGTGGTGGCATTGCCGGCGGCATCGATCAGGAGGCCTTCCTCCATCTGGATCTTCTTGTTGTTGGCGACGCGCACCTTGCCCATTGCGACCTGGCTGGTCGCGAAGTCGAGCACGATCGGCTCCCGGCCCTTGCGCGGAATGGCCGTGCAGTAGGGATTGGTGGTGAAGCGCGCCTCGGCGCCGCCGAACGGCGCGACCAGGGACTTGTGGCCGTGCACGTTCACCCAGTGGGTGCTCACCATACCGGCGCGCGCGCACTGCTCGCCCCAGTGGCCGATCCGGCCGATGTGATGGGAATTCTTGAGGCCTACGACGCAGACACCATGCTTCCTGGCGCGCTCGATGCCGATGTCCATTGCCTCCTTGGCGATGACCTGGCCGTAGCCCGCACCGCCGTCGATCACGATCACCGCGCCGTTGTCGCGATCGATCGTGGCGTGATGGTTGCGCTTGCAGGCACCGTTCATGGTGTTCTGGATATAGGATGGCATCATGCCGACGCCGTGGCTGTCGTGGCCGAACAGGTTGGCGAGGACGAGATGGTCGGCGACCAGCTTCGCTTCCTCGTCGGAACTGCCGTCGGCCCGGCAGATCGCCATTGTGAAGCCGTGCAGGCGGTCGGGCTTGATGCGTACTTCGCCCACGGAACCTTGCCCTTCGGCCATTTTCGTCTCCCCTTTACATTTCGGGCGGCAAGGTTCCGCGTCGTCACCGCGCTGTCAACGACGAAGCGGTCACGTTCGAGCGTGCTCGCCGAAAGGCGCCCTGATTCCGCCCTTGTGCACGGCCAGACATGGTCTGCGGCATGGCCCGTTCCGGGCCGCCCGTGCTAGTGACCACCAAAGTCCTTCCGTCGTTTCCGGGAATCGCGCACCGAATGCGATCTCTAGTTCGCCTCGCATGGTTCGCGCTGCTGTTCGCAAGCGTCGCGGCCTTTGCCCAGACCGTGCCGCCGCCGCAACGGCCCTTCAGCCAGCTCGTCGAGCTGTGGGGGCGGCAGCTCGACCGAATCGCGTCCCGCACCGAGCAGGCCGACCTGCTACCCGTCGAGATCAACGGCTTGCGCGAGCAGGCGACCGATGTGCGGACGGCTGCCATGGCCGCCTCCTCCTTTGCGCGCAATGACCTTGCCGACATCAAGAAGCTCCTGGCACCGCTCGAACTGAAGCCCGGCACCGACGCGCCGCCCGAGAGCGATGCGGTGAAAGCCGAGCGCGAACGGCTGACCGAGCAGGCCACGGTCGTCGAGAGCCGCGTCAAGCAATGCGAGGTGGTGATCGCGCGCGCCGACCAGCTGCTGGAGCGCATGACCAAGCTGCGCGGCGAACTGGTGCTGCAGACCCTGCTGCGTCGCGACCCTTCGCCGCTGTCGCCCGCCGTCTGGCGCAAGATCGGCCCGCAATTCATGGCGTCCGTGACGTCGCTGACGGGGGCGATGGCGACCTGGAGCCACGACGGTTTCCTTTCGCTGAGTTCGGGCAGTCCCGAGCTGGTGCCGCTCGCCCTGTGGGCCGCGATCACCATCATCCTGTGGTGGGTCGGGCGCGCGCTGCGCCGGCGCTTCGGTCGTGGCGGAACACACATCGACGCCCAGCGCGACCAGACCATCGTGAGTGCCATCGACGGGCTCGGCCTCGTGCTCGTGCCGATCCTGGCGGTGTGGCTGGTCGGCAAGCTCCTGCTGGCCGGCAATCCGCCAGCGCCGATCGACGCGCTGATTCCCGAAGCCGTGGTGCGCCTCATGCTGCTGCTGCTGGTGTTCGGAATGACCGCGGCCGGCCTGTCACCGGCGCGGCCCGAATGGCGCGTGCTGCCCTTGACCGACGACAGCGCCCATTACCTGTCTCAGGCTCTGCGGCGGCTGTTCTCGATCAGCCTGCCGCTCGAGTTCATCTACCTGGCGCTGAGCCGCGGCGAGGGCCGCGATGCGGTGGCCGCCGTCGGCGCCGTCGTGCTGACGAGCGTCGTGGCCGCGCTCAGCCTGCCGGCCCTGTCGAACCGCGCCTGGCAGGCCGCCCGCCCCGAAGGCTCCGAGCTGCCGCCGATGATCGGCGGCACCTGGTGGACGGTCACGCGTCTGCTGCTGATCGTCTCGGTCCTGTCGTCGATCGTCTTCTCGCTGATCGGTTATGCGACCCTGGGCGCGCACCTGCATACGGCGATTTCGACGACCTGCCTGCTGATCGCCATTGCCCTGTTGCTTCACAAGCTGGCGGCCGACGTCCTGGACGCGGCGGCCGCCCCGGGGTCACCCTCGGGCGCCCTGGTGCGCCGCAGCCTCGGACTCGCTCCAGACAGCAAGTTGCGCGGCCAGTATCTCGTGCTGCTGCTGTTCGACACCGCCCTGGTCCTGCTGCTGGCCATCGCCATCCCCGCGACCTGGAACGTCGACACCGATGCGATGATCGACGGGCTGGGCCAGCTCGTGCGCGGCGTGAGGATCGGCGGCGTCACCATCTCACTCGGCAATGTCGGCATGGCGATCGTGGCGTTCTTCGTCTCCATGCTGCTGGCGCGCCTGGTGCGCAGCGTCGTGCGCGACCGCGTGCTGCCAACCGTCGACGCGCCGCTGCCTCTGCGCCAGTCGATCGACGCCAGCCTCAACTACGCCGGCGTGATGATCGCCATCCTGGTGGCGATCGGCGCGCTGGGCGTCGACTTCACCAATCTGGCCATCGTACTGGGCGCCCTGTCGGTCGGCATCGGCCTCGGGCTGCAGAACATCGCCAACAACGTCATTTCCGGCATCATCCTGCTGGTGGAGCGGCCAATAAAGGCGGGCGACTGGGTCACGGTGAACGGCCACGAGGGCTTCGTGCGGCGCATAAACATCCGCGCCACCGAGATCGAGACGTTCCAGCGCACGCACGTCATCGTGCCCAACAGCATGTTCCTGCAGAATCCGGTCGTTAACCGCACCTATTCCGATACATCGAGTCGCCTCGAGATCAAGCTGACCGTACCGCTTGGCACCGACGTGAACGGCATGGAAACGATTCTGCGCGAGGCCGCGCTGGGGCACTCCCGAGTTCTGCGCGTCCCGGCGCCGATCGTGCGCTTCGTCCAGGTGGGGTCCGGCGGCCTCGACTTCGAGCTGTTCGTGTTCGTCGCCCGCCTCGAGGACCGGTTGATCGTCACCAATGACCTGAACCGCGTGCTGCTCGCCAAGCTGATCGAGCAGAAGATCATAGATCCCAGTCCGGTGCCGGAATTGAGGGTGCGCGGTCTCGACAGACTGAACTTCGCGCTGCACACCGATCCCGCGCCCGAGACGAAGGACGGCGTGAGGGAAGGTACAAGGGAAGGTACGGCGGAAAGGTCGGGCGATGCCCCCGCGTCGCCGTAGGGACGAGGCGCCCCGCTGGCGCTGGCCGCTCTATGCGCTGTTCGGCGCGGCGGTGCTGACAGGTGTGGCGATGTGGGCCTACGCGCCGTCGCTACCGCCCGAGACCCTGATCGCACGCTACGCCAACGATCGCTCGCGCTTCATCGATGTCGGCGGCGTGACCGCGCATATTCGCGAACAGGGCAATCCTGAGGGCGTGCCCATCCTGCTGATCCACGGCTCCAATGGCTCGCTGCACATGTGGGAGGGTTGGGCGCGCGAACTGGGCAAGGCCGCGCGCGTCATCTCCGTCGACCTGCCGGGCCATGGCCTGACCGGCGCCTGGCCGCGCGACGAATACACGGTCGAAGCCTACGCGGATTTCATAGAGGTCCTGATCGACACGCTGCATTTCGACAAGGTCGTCGTGGCCGGTCATTCGCTGGGCGCCGCCGTCGCCTGGACCTTCGCGGCCACGCGGCCCGATCGCGTCATCCAGCTCGTTCTGGTCGACGCCGCGGGCTATCCGCGGCAGGGCGGCGACGCGCCGCTGCCGACCCGGCTCGCCCGCATGCCGATCGTCGGCGACGTCGGAATCTACTTCAAGCCGGAGGGCCTGGTTCGCCGGTCGCTCAGCGAGGTCTATGCAGATCCCGCGATGGTCACGCCCGAGCGCATCAAGCGCTACGCCGAGCTGCAGCGCTTCCCCGGTAACCGCGAGGCGACCTTGCAGCGCGCCCGCACGCAGGAGCCGCTGGACCCTACGCCACTGCGGCGCATGGACGTGCCGACCCTGATCATCTGGGGCGCCAAGGACCGCTGGGTGCCGGTGGCCGACGCGTTCCGCTTCCAGGAGGACATCAAGGGCGCCAAGCTCGAGATCTTCGAGAATCTCGGCCACAACCCGATGGAAGAAGCACCGCGCGCGACCGCCGCCGTCGTCGCGGCCTTCATCGCCAATGCCCCGCTGCCGCCGCAGACGAGCGCACCGGTCGAGCCCGATGCGGAGTCGGCCAACGACAATTCCGTCCAGCCCGCCGTGGTGCCGGAGAAGGATTAGGCGTCATCGACGCAAGGACGACATCTAAACGACTCTGTCATCCTGAGCGAAGCGAAGGATCTCTCGCCAGCCACGCAGTCCGCTGGTCGTTCCGCTAGGTCCTTCGCTGCGCTCAGGACGACAGTTTTGTCTTACGCGCTCTTCAGCAGCGCCATGACCTGGGCGAAGGCGCGGTCGGCGATCTCGTCGATCTCGGCCTCGGTGCGGTTCTGGATCGGATGGGGCACGTAGACGACCGCCGGGTCGAAGCCCAGCGCATCGCTCTGCGCGGTGACGCCGTCGACGAATTCGGTGGTCACGATGTTGACGCCGGGAAGCCCGCGTCCGTCGAGATTATGAAGGTCGTGCAGACTGCACGATGTGCAGGAGCCTCAATCGCTTAAGGCGATCACCGCGAGCTGCGCTTCGGCCGCGATCGTCTGCAGCACCGCAGCCGGTGCCACCTTGGTGTTGGTGGGCTTGCGATAGCGCCTGGTCGTCACGCCGGCCGCCTTGAAATGGCCCTCGAGCCGGTCGAGGAACTCCGCGCCGCGCGACTTGCCGATATCCATCAGCGCCACGACCTTGCCGTCGAGCGAGGGCGGCGGGGCGAGGCGGGCGCGCCGGGTCGGCGAGGTCTCGGCCGTGGGATCGCGCAACTTGCTCGTATGGTTCATGAACGACCTTCCTCAGCGAATCTCGTGGGTGACGGCCTGGCATTCCTCGCGCACGCGCTGTCCGGGCCAGCCGCCGATGATGGCGGAGAATAGACCGGCAGGGCCGCCGGCGCGAACGATCAGCAGTCCGTCGGGCTGGAACTTGTCGACGATCTTGTCGGCCATCGAGGCGGGCAGCCCCTCCGGCACGTTCTGCGCGCCGTGAATCAGGTCGCGGCCGGGGCGTTTGAGGGCCTGGTAGAGTTCTTCCTCGATGCGCCGGCGGTTCCAGCCGCCTTCCCTGAAGATCCGGTAATGCTCGGGCGACAGCACCAGCACCGCATTGCCGGCATCGCAGAGCTTGGGATGGCCGACCCCGAACAGGCCCATCGCCAGCGAGCGCGTGAGCTCCTCCGGTGTGCGCGATTTCTGGTCGATGAAGCCGTGCACGCCTTCGGCATGGAACAAGGTCACGGCGCTCTTGCCGGCTGCGATGCCGCGACGTTGCGCCAGCGGCTCCCAGTCCGGATCGGATTCGTCCTCGGCGAAGCAGAACGTGTACTTGCCGGGATTGCCCAGCGTGGCGCGGTCCATGCCGCCGGGCAGGCCACCACCCACGTTGCGGACGATGAGCTGCAGCGCCCTGCCGATCGTGGCGTTGGCGCGATTGCCCTGACCCAGCGCATTGACGCCCGAGTTCATGCCGACCGCCTTCGCCGCCGGCCCGTTGATGATGACCAGCGGGCCCGAGAAATGCGTGGTGCACAGCAGACCGTGCAGCACGAACAGCGGATCGAGCGCCGCCTCCAGGACGCCCAGCACGACGGGCATGTACTCGGGCTTGCAGCCCGCCATCACCGCGTTGATCGCCACCTTCTCGACGGTGCAGGGCGCGAGGTTGGGCGGGATCAGGCCCACGATCTCGCCGGGCTTGCGGTCGGTACCGCCCAGCATGCGCAGGATGCGCTCGTCGGTCGGCGGCACGACGGGCAGGCCGTCGCTCCAGCCGCGCTCGAAGCAGGCCTCGATCGGATCGTCCCATTCGCCGACCGCGATCTCACGCGACTTCAATCCGGGATCGCCATAGCGCGCGATCAGCGTTTCCTGCACGCCGGGCTCGACGCTGCGCGAGCCGCAGCCGGGCTGCCAGGCCGGCAGGCCGTCGCCGGCCGCCGCGGCGCCGGCGAGGCGCGTCCATTCGGCGCGATCCCAGCCCACGGTTCGCCCGACCTCGCGGCCGCCTTCGTAGCGGATCAGGGTCGGCACGGCCTCGATGTTGAGATGGAACGAACGCTCGAGCTGCTGGTCGTCGAGCACGCGACCGACGCCAGAGGGAAAGGCCGGATCGTCCTGGGTGATGACGGTGAGCGGGCCGGCGCGGTCGAGACTCTGCATCACCGGCTCGACCAGGACGCAGGTGTGACATTCGCGCTTGGCTACGATCACCAGCCCGTCCGCGGGCAACACCTCAATCATTGAGCAGAGCCTCCACCTGGGCATCGATGAACGCGGCATCCTCGGGATTGTCGCGCGGATTGCCGGCGCGATGGCCCCAGACCGACGGGATCTCGACCAGTCTGCCATATTTGAGGTGCGGCAACTCTTCCCGGTTGTCGTCGGTCTGGAAGTAGAGATCGGTGGCCGACGGCATCAGCAGGACCTTCGCCTTGATGCCGGACAGCGCCATCTGGAGATCGCCGCGATAGAGGTCGTTGGCCGCGATGTCGCCATGCTGCCAGGTCCAGAGCTGGGCCAGCAGGTCGTTCATGTCGCGACGCAGGAAGTTGGCCTCCCACGAGCGCACGAGGAAATCCTCGAGACTGTTGAAGCCGAGGTCGCGCCACATCTCGCGGCGATAAAAGGTCTGGCTGAGCGCCCAGCCGGCATAGATGCGGCCCATGGCGCGCAGGCCCTGCTGCGGCGTGGAGGCCGCCTCCAGCGTCGCACGGACCCCTTCGAGGAAGACGAAGTTGTGCGGCGCGGTGCGGGCCGAACCGCAATTGACCACGATGCGCTCGACCGATTCGCCGAACAGGGCGCCCCAGTGATAGGCCTGCTGGGCGCCCATCGACCAGCCATAGACCAGCTTCAGGCGATCGATGCCGAACAGTTCCACCAGCATCTGCCGCTGCAGCATGACGTTGTCGTAGGTCGTGACCTCGGGGAACTCCGGCGTGTTGGACGGCGACGAGGACAGGCCGTTGGTCAGCATGTTGGGGATGATGATGAAGTACCGGCTGGGATCGAGGCAGCGCCGCACGTCGACCAGCCACTCGATGTCGGTGTGATGGGCGCCGTAGCTGGTTGGATAAAGAATGACGTTGTCGCGCCTGGGCGACAGCGTGCCGTAGGTCTTCCACACGATATTGGCGTGGCGCAGGGTGCCGCCACGTTGCAGGCGGACATTCTCCGCCGTCCAGGTGCCTTCCTTCGTCCGCATGTTCGCCCCTCCCTCAGCCGAAGCTGCGGATGATCTCGCCATGTGTCTGGGTATAGCTCCTGGCGACGTATTTCAGGTGCGGCCGCAAATGCCGGTGCGCCTCGGGCAGATGATGGAACGGGATGTTGGGCAGCAGATGATGCTCGGCGTGATACGGCAGGTTCCACATAAGGAAGCGCACGACGGGATTGGACAGCGTCGTGCGCGTGTTGGCGAAGCCGTCGTCGCTGTTGGGGCAGAGCGTGTGCTCGGTCAGCAGATAGAGACGCAGCAGCGGCAGGCCGAGCAGCAGCGGGAAGAACCAGACCCACAGAACGACGTCGGTCCGGAGCAGGATCGAGCCCACGATCAGCACGGCGTAGAAGGCCAGCAGCCAGCGGCCCCAGCGCCGCACCTCGGGCCACGCCGCCTCGTGGATGTAGGTCACGTCGCCCTTGAAGCCGAACGGGAACAGGAAAATGTCGCGCACGCGGATCATCAGGAACGGGATCGAGCTGATCCGGAAAAGATAATTGCCCCAGGTCTTCGGCGTGCCCGACGTGATGAGTTCGGGATCGCGATCGGGATCCTGGGTGTAGCGGTGATGGGCGAGGTGATAGTGCCGGTAGAAGCCGGCATTGTTCAGGATCGCCGCGCCCGAGAAGAAGGCCAGCACGTCGGCCATCCAGCGCGTCTTGAACGATCCGTAATGCACCGACTCGTGCATGGCGCCGAACAGCGAATTGATGAACACGCCCTGCAGCAGCAGCGCCGGCAGCACCCACCAGGTGCCGCGCGTCTCGAGCACCAGCCAGCCGCCGAGCACCAGCAGGGCCACGTGCGCACCGGTCTGGACGAGGCCCTTGGTGTCGTCGCGGGCATAGAGCCGCTTCAGCACTTCAGCCGGCACCACCCGCATCTGGCGGGCGCGTTGGCCGGTTACTGTATAGGTGCCCATAGACCTTCCTTGTAAGCGTGTTCGGTGACCGCCTCGCGCTTCTTCTTCTCGTCCTCGCTGAGGCCGATCTGGTCGCCGACCATGCGCGCGATCGACGGGAAGGCGCCCTTGGGCTGGACATAGTCCGTCGACCACAGGCGCGACCGCAGCAGCGCCTTGGCGCAGTGCAGGTAGGCCTGGCGCACCGAGACGACGATGGCGCATTTCGGCGCCTTGCCCTGCACCGCCATCGACTCGAGCAGCGCCGGGTCGACCGACAGGCGCGCGGTGCCGGCGACCCGCACCGTCTCGTTGACGCCGGGCAGCAGGAAGATCAGCGCGACCTCGGGGTTCTCCAGCAGATTGCGCAGCGTATCGAGCCGGTTGTTGCCCGGCCGGTCGGCCAGCGCGATCGTCTTCTCGTCGAGCACCTTGAACGAGCCCGGCGGATCGCCGCGCGGGGTCACGTCCTGCCTGCCCGCGGCATCGGCCGTCGAGATCAGGCAGATCGGCGACAGGGCAATGAAACGCCCCATGTGCGCATCGATGCGGCCGATGTCCTTGACCGCCGCGGTCGTGCTGACCGGCGCGTAGGACGCGACCAGCGCCCGGGCGGCGTCGGCGTCGAGCACGGCCGGTTCCTTCGGCGGCGCTGAAAAAGGCACGGAATCGGGCATTTCGAGACCTCCGGAAACTGCAGGGCAGGGTAGCAGGCACCCCCCTCGGGGGAAACCATCCGGCGCGGGGAGTCGTTGGTCGTTCAGATAGTAACCAGGCACTCAGCAAGAGGAATACCAGATGAGCAACCATGACCCCAGGCCGGGCGCAAGTCGCCCCGGCCCCGATCCCGCCGCCAACGCTCCCCGGGACCCGACCGGGCCGCCGGACGACGGCCGTCCCGGCTACGTCATGCTCGCGGCGCTGGCGGCCGCCGCCCTGATGGGGGGCTTTCTGTACTTCGGGATGCCCCGGAACGATGTGCCCGCGCAGGCGCTGGTGCCCATTCCCGCCGAGCGGACGCTGACCGACAACCCGGGGGCTCCGACCGCGCTCCCCCCCGCAGACCGTCCGGCGTCCATCGCCATCCCGGCCAACCCGGCGACCAATCCGGTGGCCCCCGGCCCGGCCGCCCCGCAGGAGTAACGACCATGAGCGGAGACAATTCCAGGCTCGGCAAGCCGGTCTACAACGAGAAGGCTTTCGAACCGAAGACGCCGAATCAGAGCCTCTATCTGGTGGTTGCCGTGATCGCCGCCATCGTGGCCGCGGTGGGCCTGATGTTCATGTCCAGCAATACGCAGGAGCGGAACGATATCGCCCGCACACCGGATCCGGCGGGCATCGGCGCGCCGACCAGCGAGCCCCGGACTCCGACCGTGCCGCGAGTGACGCCGATCCCCGCGCCCGTAACGGCCCCGGCAGCGCCGCCGCAGTAACCGGAGCGCCAGACAAAAAAGAGCCCGACCGCGAGATCCGCGGTCGGGCACAGGCCTTTTAACTCTGCAGACCCGAATTAACATAACCGCCTGTGGGACCTGACGAATCATTCCTGCAGACCTGATCCGCTACTTTTTCAATTCTTCCCTCAAAGCCTCGGCCAGCGCCCGGAAGGTTTCGGTGCGCGCCGAGGAACGGCGCCACACCAGGCCGATCCGGCGATGGGGAACAGCGCCCGTCAGAGGACGCACCGTGACGTCGAGGCCGCGCAGGATGCCGGCGTCGAGCGCCATCCGCGGCATCAGCGTGACGCCCAGCCCGTTCGCCACCATCTGCGCCAGCGTATGCAGGCTGGTGCCGTTGAAGCCGGCATTGCGCCGCGCGCCTTCCAGCTCGCAGGCCGCCAGCGCCTGGTCGCGCAGGCAGTGGCCATCCTCCAGCAGCAGCAGGTTCTCGTCGGCGATGTTGGCCGCCGGTTCGTGGCCGGCCGGGTAGACGATCGAGAACGGGTCCTCGCCGAGATTCATGACTTCGAGATCGCCCAGCGCATAGGGCAGCGCCAGCAGCACGGCGTCGAGCTCGCCCGACTCCAGCCGCTCCAGCAGCCGCGCCGTCTGGTCCTCGCGCAAATAGAGCTGCAGCTTGGGAAAGTTCTCGCGCAACTTCGGGAGCGTGCGCGGCAGCAGGAACGGCCCGATGGTCGGGATGACACCGAGATGCAGCGGCCCCGACAGCGGATCGCGCGAGGCCTGGGCGACGTCCATCAGCTCCTCGGCGCCCTTCAGCAGCCCGCGCGCCCGCTCGGCGATGCTGCGCCCCAGCGCCGTCGGAACGACCGAGCGCTTGGTGCGCTCCAGCAGCGAGGCGCCCAAAAGCTCCTCCAGCTCCTGGATCGAGGCGCTCAGAGTCGACTGGCTGACGTTGCAGGCGGCGGCCGCCTGGCCGAAGTGGCAGCGCTCGACCACGGCCACCAGGTAGCGGAGCTGTCGCAGTGTCGGGATGAGTTTCATGCCCGGCATGTAATCGGCTTTACCGATTATTCAATTCGGTATTTTGCGTTTCAGCCGATCTTAGAATGCCCCTAAGTAACGGTTGCCAAGAGTTAACCAAGGAGTTTCAAGCGTGTCCCTCATCAACACCGAGATCAAGCCGTTCAAGGCCACCGCCTTCCAGAACGGCAAGTTCATCGACGTCAGCGACGCCAACCTCAGGGGCAAGTGGTCGGTCGTGTTCTTCTACCCGGCCGACTTCACCTTCGTGTGCCCGACCGAGCTCGAGGATCTGGCGACGAACTACGCCGAGTTCAAGAAGCTGGGCGTCGAGATCTACAGCGTCTCGACCGACACGCACTTCAGCCACAAGGCGTGGCACGACACGTCGGAAGCCATCAGGAAGATCGACTACGTCATGGTCGGCGACCCGACCGGCACCATCACCCGCAACTTCGGCGTGATGATCGAGGAAGCGGGCCTCGCCGACCGCGGCACCTTCGTGGTCGACCCGGACGGCAAGATCCAGATCGTCGAGATCACCGCCGGCGGCATCGGCCGCGACGCCCAGGAGCTGCTGCGCAAGGTCAAGGCGGCCCAGTACGTCGCCTCGCATCCCGGCGAAGTCTGCCCGGCCGCCTGGAAGGAAGGCGAGAAGACCCTCGCCCCCAGCCTCGACCTGGTCGGCAAGATCTGACGGCGTAGCCCGAGGAAAAGAGATCCCTCGACTTCGCTTCGCTCCGCTCGGGATGACGGTTTCTAAAAATTCCGTCGTCCCGACCGGAGCCCGAAGGGCGGAGTGGAGGGACCTCTCTTCTCTTCACGACAAGAGTTTCACAGGAGTACCTCCCATGTTGGACGCCAACCTCAAGACGCAGTTGAAGGGCTATCTCGAGCGCCTGACCTTGCCGGTCGAGCTGGTGGCGTCGCTCGACGGGAGCGCGAAGTCGGCCGAGCTGAAGGAGCTGCTGCAGGAGATCGCGACGCTGTCGGACAAGGTGACCTTCGCCGAGGCCGACGAGGACATGCGCAAGCCGTCCTTCGCCATCGTGCGCGCCGGCACGGACATCTCGGTGCGCTTCGCCGGCATCCCGATGGGCCATGAATTCACCTCGCTGGTGCTGGCGCTGCTGCAGGTCGGCGGCCACCCGAGCAAGGAGGCGCAGGACATGATCGAGCGCGTGAAGGGCCTCGACGGCGACTACACGTTCGAGACCTATTTCTCGCTGTCGTGCCAGAACTGCCCCGACGTGGTGCAGGCGCTGAACCTGATGAGCGTGCTGAACCCGCGCATCCGCCACACCGCGATCGACGGCGCCCTGTTCCAGGACGAGGTCGAGCAGCGCGGCGTGATGGCCGTGCCCTCGATCTTCCTCAACAGCCTGCCGTTCGGCCAGGGCCGCATGAGCCTGGAGCAGATCCTGGCCAGGCTCGACACCGGCGCAAGTGAGCGCGCCGCCGAGGAAATCGCCGCGAAGAAGCCCTACGACGTGCTGGTGGTCGGCGGCGGCCCCGCCGGTGCGGCCGCGGCGATCTACGCGGCGCGCAAGGGCATCCGCACCGGCATCGCCGCCGAGCGCTTCGGTGGCCAGGTGCTGGACACGATGGGCATCGAGAACTTCATCTCGGTCTCCCACACCGAGGGCCCGAAGATGGCGGCGGAGCTGGCCGCGCACGTGAAGGACTACGAGGTCGACGTGATGGACCTGCAGACCGCCACCAGGCTCGTGCCGGCGACGCAGCCGGGCGGCCTGGCCACGGTCGAGCTGCAGAACGGCGCGACGCTCAAGGCCAAGACGATCGTGCTCTCGCCCGGCGCGCGCTGGCGGCAGATGAACGTCCCCGGCGAGGCCGAGTATCGCAACAAGGGCGTGGCCTACTGCCCGCACTGCGACGGCCCGCTGTTCAAGGGCAAGCGGGTGGCGGTGATCGGCGGCGGCAATTCCGGCGTCGAGGCGGCGATCGACCTCGCGGGCCTGGTGAGCCACGTCACGCTGATCGAGTTCGACGGCCAGCTGCGCGCCGACGCGGTGCTGCAGGCCAGGCTCCGCTCGCTGCCCAACGCCACGGTGATCGTCTCGGCGCAGTCGACCGAGGTGCACGGCGACGGCGCCCGGGTGACCGGCCTCGCCTACAAGGACCGCACCACGAATGAGCAGAAGACGATCGAGCTCGAGGGCATCTTCGTGCAGATCGGCCTGGTGCCCAACACCGAGTGGCTGAAGGGCGCGATCGAGCTCAGCCCGCGCGGCGAGATCGAGATCGACGCCCGCGGCCAGACCTCGGCCCCCGGCATCTTCGCCGCCGGCGACGCCACGACCGTGCCGTTCAAGCAGATCGTCATCGCCATGGGCGAGGGCGCGAAGGCCGCGCTGTCGGCGTTCGACCACCTGATCCGCAGCACGCCGGTCGAGGTGAAGCAGGCGGCTTAAGCAAGGAAACCCACCTCACTGGGCCGGCAATGGCCCGGTGAGGTGATCCGCTTTCCAGCTATTTTTTCCCGTCTGCGTCCGCGGCTGCGCTGCCACGAGCGTCCATCACGACATCGGCGAGCTGAGCCGCAAGGGCGGACACGACGATCCCTTCGAGTTCGGACACGTCGATCGCCTTGTCGTTCGCATAGGCTTTGTCGGCCTTCTCCAGCGCGAAGTAGTAAGGATTCTTCGACGCCGCAATTCGTTCCGGAATGGTCTTTGCGCCGGGCAGAACGCTTCCGGTTTTCGCCAGCAGGACGAGATATGAAGCGGCGCGCGCCGTACGCCCGTTCCCATCGTCGAATGGGTGGATCCAGTTGATCCGCCACATAACGTAAGCTGCCAGATGCGCGGCACTCACCGTCGACCAGTGATCGTTGACGTAGTCGCACAGTTCTTCGATCAGCTCGGGGACTTCCGCGCCGATCGGAGGCTTGTGCGTGCTGCCGAATATCTCCATTCGGCCCGTGCGAAAAGCACCTGCCGTCGCTTCGATGCCTTCGACCGCTGCGCGATTCAACATGAGAAGCAGCGACGGGCGCAGCCTGAAGGGCTCGGCATTGGACCCAATGTGTCGCCTGGCTCGCTCCAGAACCAAGTCGATCTGGCGCAGTCCATTCTCGGACTCGCGCTTCGCACGTTCCAGCTTGTCGGTGATGAGCGGTTCGGCGACCGACCGGCTGTGACGGTCTTCACTCATGCGCTACGCCGTTCAGCCCTTCTTGGCCAAACGGTCCGCCGCCTCATCAATCATCTGGCGCGTGATCAGGTCGTTTTCGATCTTGGTATTGCCATAGGCGAAGCTCCTCCTCTGCTCTTCCTGCTGAGCCGGGGTCATCTTCACTTTCTTGGCCTGCTCCAGGAGAAATTCCAAATTCACATTCACGAGGAACCTCCTGTTAAATCAATTTGTTAATGCAGCTTCTTAATGTCTCTGACTTTACTGTAACACCGACCAGACACCCCATCAATCTCGGCTCGGTTTCACGACGAAGAACGTGCCCTACAAGCAGATCGTCATCGCCATGGGCGAGGGCGCGAAGGC